>DATGTP010000001.1:0-28968 GCA_035301825.1 Pseudogracilibacillus sp.
TCCTTTTTGTGGCTCAGGTACAATTCCGATTGAAGCTGCGCTTATTGGTCAGAACATTGCACCAGGTTTCAATCGTGACTTTGCATCAAGTGATTGGGACTTTATTGGGAGTCAAGTATGGGAAAAGGCATTAGATGAAGCAGAACAAATGGCTAACTATGATCAACCCTTAAATATTGTTGGCTCTGATATTGATCACAAAATGATTGAGGTAAGTAAACAAAACGCATTAGAAGCTGGTTTAAGTGATTTAATTGATTTCAAACAAATGCAAGTTGCTGATTTATCAATTCGTGAAGATTCGGGTTATTTAGTTGGAAACCCACCATATGGTGAACGATTGAAAGATAGTGACTATGTAAAGTTTTTATATAAAACATTAGGGGAAGTCATGTCTAAGCATCCGACGTGGAGTGTCTACATCATGACATCATTTAAAGAATTCGAATCATTATATGGACGTAAAGCATCGAAACGTCGTAAATTATTTAATGGATTTATCGAGACTCAGTATTATCAATTCTTTGGAAGAAAGTAACGAGGCCTTGATTTGATTGTGTTTGGAAGGATTAGGGGGTTAAGTTCCTCCAGAAACTTCTTCTAAGACAACATGTATTGATTTATTAAAAGTGAATGGATCATCTTAATATAGATAATCATGCTTAAAAACGATTGATGAGATAATCAATCGTTTTTTTGATTAAAAAAACTGCATCATCATGACACAGTTTCTTTAATCTTCATATTTTCTTAGTTGATCGTTCGATGAATCCGATTATATACTTTATCTATATCAAACGATTCCCCCATAGTGAACTTCTCAACTAAATTGTTATTTTCATCTAATAAATAAGTGAAAGTAGAGTGTACGATATCACCTGAGCCTGGATCACGATACATGAAGCCTAATGAATCAGCGATTTTCTTTGTGTTTTCATCTGATCCTGTTAGGAAGTACCAACCATCGTCATCATTATCAACTTGAAAGCGTTCAGCGTATTCTCGCATCACTTCAATATCATCACGTTTCGGATCGACTGTAATCGTAATGAATTCAATATCTTCACCGAATACACCATCTTTCTCTAGCATATTACGTAGTTTAGACATTTCTAAAGTTGTAATCGGACAAACGTCAGGACATCTTGTATACATAAATTCAATCAATCGTGCCTTTTTTGGCAACTCGTTAAAATCAACTTCCTCAGCATAAGCTGTTTCCATCTTTACATCTTTTGGTAACTCTGCTGTACCCGGTCTAATAAATTGTAAATATATAATTCCGGCACTTATTCCTATAATTACAAGTGCAGCAAATCCAATATAAAACTTCTTCATTGTAACACCTCCATGATTAATGAAGAGAAGGAGAGGGGGGGAAACCTCTCTCCTTTTTTATTTTTCTTTAATTACCAGAATTTAAATCCTTTTGCCCCTGGTGGTGCATTTTGAATAATATCGATTAATGGTAATGTGTAAGCAAATAAGATTAATCCAACTAATACACCAATCCAAATCTTCCAGTTTTCGAATACTTTTGGTGTTTCTTCTGCAGCGTCATGTAATTCTGCAATTGGATAAGCAGTATATCCTTTAGGTGCAAAGAATGATAAGTTAACGAAAATGATGATCATTAAAATCATTCCGATAAATAAGATTGAACCACCAACTGCTTGTGCAATCTGATAAGCATCCCATACCGCTGTGTCTGTATTACCAGCATATGATGAGTAAGCTGAACGACGTGGACCACCTAGTAAACCTTGCCAGTGCATTGCTGTTGACATGATTGTCATACCAACTGTCCAGAAAATCGTTTGCCAAATACCTAATTTATTCATTGCAGGTGTTAATGTTCTTCCTGTTAATGATGGAATTAACCAATAGGTAATTCCGAAGAAAGTTAACATAACAACTGTCGCAGCGGTTAAGTGAAAGTGACCTGTTACCCAAATCGTATTATGAATTACTTGGTTCATTTGGTTTGATGCGTTAATAATTCCACCTGCACCACCTGGAATGAAGAAGACCATTCCGATAAATGGCGCTAAGAAGCGAACATCGCCCCAAGGCATTTTCTTGAACCAGCCTAATAAACCTTTTGCCCCTAACTCACGACCGCGAATTTCAAATGTTGCAAACATAGAAAAGGCAGTCATCATAGAAGGGATAACAACTAAGAACGTTAAGATAACTTGCATATACTTCCAGAATGGATCAATACCAGGTTCTGTTAACTGGTGGTGGAATCCAACTGGGATTGAGAATAAAAGTAACAAAATAAACGTAAAGCGTGCTAATGAATCTGAGAATATTTTACCGCCGATAATTTTTGGCATAATTGCATACCACATCATGTAGGCAGGTAATAACCAGAAATAAACTAATGGGTGACCAAAATACCAGAATAATGTACGACTTAATAAGACGTCAATTGTATCAACCCAACCTAAAGCCCATGGCAACATTTGGAATAATACTGTGACGGCAACCCCAATCGATGCAATTTGCCACATTAACATCGTAATAACAGCCATGTAACTTAATAGGGGAGTACGGACACCTGGGTTTTCTTTCCTGAAACGTGCGTGACGTTTGAAAATGATAAACCCAATAACCCATGACCCAACAATTACTAAAGCGAGTCCAATATAGAAAATAGCATGTGCTTGTAATGGCGCATAGAAAGTAAATAAGACAGTTGCTTCATTTAATAAAATCATAATAGAAGCCATTACTGTTCCAGCTAAAATAATCCAATAACCAATCCAACCAAGGCGAAGTTCCGTCTTATTGTATCCGCCAGTTGTTTTCATTTGTGCTGACATCATAAAACCTAATATAAAGAAAGTTGTTAATACTAATCCTAAAATAACACCGTGTACTGTTAAAATTTGATAATAACTTAACCAAGAAGGTAAGGTAAATTTACCTGAACGTTCTAGAGTTTGTAATAAACCACATGTTGCTCCAATAAATAAAGCAATAAAAGCAACATACATATAAGCCATAACTAGTTTAGATTCTTTTCTTGTTAAATCTCTCTCATCTTTAACCATTATTCAACCACCTCGATCGTTGCTGTCATTAAATGGTGACCAACACCACAATATTCGTTACATAATAACGTAAATGAACCAGCGTGTTTAAAGGTATACGTTAATGTACTAATGTAACCAGGTTCTAACATCATGTTGACGTTTGTTCCTGCAATTTCAAATCCATGGACAACGTCAGTTGTTGTTGAGACAACGTGAACTGTAGCTCCTTTAGGAATCTCTACAACTTTATCCGGGTTTCCAACATCAAAGTCAAATGCTGAAGTGACAATCGTTAATTGGTATTCATTATCACCAATTTGTTTTAAGCCTGGTTCTGTGAAAGGCTCTTGCTCTCTTACATTTTCAGGATCTAATGTCACCGCACAACTTGGTGGATTATTTCCCATGTAGAAGGCACTAATTCCTACAACAACTAAAAAGATTAATAATGTGAGTGATCCGAATAACATCCAGATCTTTTCATATTTGTGCATATTCATTCATCAACTTCTCCCTTCTCCTTGTTTACAATAACTAGCGGTATAAGTATAAAGCCCAGACACCAGCCCAACTAGCTATAATAAACCCTCCTAAAAACATAACTGAAACAAAAGTACCTCTTAAATCAACTTCTTCGTTTTCCATCTTCTCTTGCTTCTTCTCTGACATATGTAACACTCCTTTCTAAAAGAATATGGAAAATATTTTTGACCTGTTAACGAAATAACGTATCAAAAATGATCTAACTTCATCATACAAAAAAACCGCTTACTTGTGCGGCATGAAGGGCATTGTTCAATATTTAGACAATTGTTACAATTTAGATTGTTAAATCGACTTTACAAACCTTTTGGTTAGAAAAGTATTTGACTAAGCTGTGAATGAATTATGGATGAATTGTTACGAAAGGACTATAAATAGACATTGAAAGGTAGGGGATAATAACTAGAATACAATAAAAAAGACTAGTACAAAGTCTGTACTAGTCTTTTTACTATTTATTCATACATGTATATTCGAATTATGCCTTCGAAACGTTAGCTGCTTGTGGACCACGGTCACCGTCAACGATTTCAAAAGTAACTTCTTGACCTTCTTCTAATGTTTTGAAACCTTCTTCTTGGATAGCAGAGTAATGTACGAATACATCGTCTCCTTCTTCTAATTGGATAAATCCATATCCTTTTTCAGCATTAAACCATTTTACAACTCCGTTTTGCATGTAAATAATCCTCCTAATACTAAATAAAAGTTCAAAGAAAATAAGAGAATATAAAAAACACTTCCTATATAGAAGGTTTAGGATCACGTCAGTGATATCTTCTAAATATGAAGTGCGACTTCCATGATTCCTTCCATTTCCTTTGCTAAATATCAATATATACAAAAATGTAAGCGTCGTCAAGTAATTATATGTAATAGCGCAATTTTTCTGACTACTCTTGAAATGAGTGGAATGATCAGTTAAATTTCTTATACTTCACTATAAAATCAATTTTTGATACAATTATATCATTAAGTTTGATACGATATATTAGGTTTTAAAAGATAAAAGGAGTTGTAATAAATGAAGAATGAACAAGCATATTTAAATTTATGCGAAGAGATATTAAGTTTAGGTAGTGAGAAGGAAGATCGAACAAATACAGGAACTTACTCAGTATTTGGTCGCCAAATTCGCTTTGATTTGCAAGAAGGCTTTCCGCTCCTGACTACGAAACGTGTACCATTTCGTTTAATTGCAAGTGAATTATTATGGTTTTTACGTGGTGACACGAATATTCGTTATTTATTACAACATAATAATAACATTTGGAATGAATGGGCTTTTAAAAAATGGGTTGAGAGTGAAGATTATACAGGACCTGATATGACCGATTTTGGTAATCGCGCCCCTGTGGATGAAGCATTTCGTCAGCAGTATGAGGAACAAGTAGATATTTTTAAAGAAAAAATTTTAACGGATGATGCTTTTTCTGAAAAATATGGTGACTTAGGTTTTGTCTATGGAAAACAATGGCGCCATTGGCAAACAACACAAGGTGAGACAATCGATCAAATTCAAAATGTGATTAAACAAATTAAAGAAACACCACATTCTAGACGCTTAATTGTTTCGGCTTGGAATCCAGAAGATATTCCAACAATGGCACTTCCACCTTGTCATACTTTATTCCAATTTTACGTACAAGATGGGAAGTTATCTTGTCAATTGTACCAACGTTCAGCAGATTTATTTTTAGGTGTACCATTTAATATTGCAAGCTATGCTTTATTAACTCATATTATTGCAGCTGAGTGTGGTTTGGAAGTAGGGGAGTTTGTCCATACTTTTGGCGATGTCCATATATATTCAAACCATGTTGAACAAATTAAAGAACAATTGTCGCGAGATAAACGTTCTTTTCCAACATTAAAAATTAAAACAAAACGCAATCATATTGATGAATATGAATTAGAAGACTTTGAAATTATCGGCTATGATCCACATCCATCAATTAAAGCACCAGTTGCTGTTTAAAGGAAGGGAACTAACATGTTATCATTTATTGTTGCAATGGATAAAAACCGAGTCATCGGTCATAATAATGACTTACCTTGGCATTTACCGAATGACCTCCAATTTTTCAAAAAGACAACGACAGGACATACTATTATAATGGGAAGAAAGACCTTCGATTCTTTAGGCCGTGTTTTGCCTAATCGAAAACATGTCGTTTTAACAAGAAGTCAGTCTGACTTTCCAGAAGATGTTGAAGTATTAAGTGATATAGAAAGTTTATTACAATATGTAGATGAACATAAGGATGATAATTTGTTTTTAATTGGGGGAGGTAATTTATTTACTCAGATGTTACCATACGCTGATCGTCTATACATCACAGAAATAAATGAAGCCTTTGAAGGAGACGTTTATTTTCCTGAAATTGATGCTGACCTTTGGGTAGAAGTTTCACGAACGAAGGGACCAAGAGATGATCGAAATGATTACGATTATGATTATGTGACTTATGAAAGAAAATAAAGTCGTTAATTTTGTATAATATAACCGTCTCGTACTATAATATAAATGACAAATTAATGTATTTTTAAAATGATTGTGCATTTTAAGTGATTCTCATATATAATAGAGACAAAGAGGTGAAAGGATATGAATCCATTACAAATTGGAATTCCTGGTCTAATATTAATTTTAATTGTTGCTTTATTAATATTCGGTCCATCAAAACTTCCTGAAATCGGTAAAGCGGCTGGTAATTCTTTACGAGAATTTAAAAACGCGACAAAAGGTTTAATGGAAGATGAAAAACAAGAAGAAGAAGAGAAGTAAACACGACATAGTAGGTGTAAGGGGTTAATATGCCTTACACCTTTATTTTTGTGTAAGAGGTGGCTTTTATATGTCTGATCATACAAAAAAAGATAAAATGATGCATATGACTGGTCATTTAACCGAGTTAAGAAATCGTATTATCGTTACGATGCTTACTTTTGTTGTTACATTTATTGCAAGTTTAATTTTTGTGAGACAAATTTACATGTATTTTGAAAGTCATGTCAATATTAAACTTAATGTAACGGGACCAGCTGATATATTATGGATTTATTTAACATTAGCAAGTATTATCGCACTCGTCTTAACTTTACCTATTTTAAGCTTACAACTATGGTTCTTTGTGAAGCCTGGTTTAACAGGCAGGGAGCGTAAATTATCATTAATGTATGTTCCTGTAGTATTTATTCTCTTTGTTTGTGGTTTAGTGGCTGGATACTTACTTTTTATTAACCTTATTATGCCATTTCTATTAAATCTGAATAAAGGGATGGTTAATGAACTATTTACTGTCGATAAATATTTCCGCTTCATGTTACAAGTTGTTGTACCTTTTGGCTTAATTTTTGAAATTCCAATCATATTAATGTTTTTAACAAGCTTAGAAATTATAACACCACAGTTTTTGCGTAAAATACGTAAATATGCATACTTTGCTTTACTCATTTTCGGGGGGATGGTTACGCCACCAGATGTATTCTTACAAATAGCAGTTGCAATCCCTTTATTTTTACTATATGAATTAAGTGTTTATTGTTGCTCTATTGTATATAAAAGAAAATTAAAACGTAAAGCAGAAGATGCTTAAAAACATGGATTGTCATGATGACAAATTCCATGTTTTTATTTTCATTAAGCATATTTCGTCACATTATGTTCTTGCCCGGGAAATTGTGAAGAGACACAGAAGTGTCATATAATTGTCAAAGCAAGACTATCTTAAATGAGCCAATACCTGTTACAATGTAAATGTATCATGAATTCGAGGGGGCTACTTTAATGGGTGAGGGAGAAGTAACAGTCTTACTTGCATTTGGTGCTGGATTTTTATCATTCATATCACCATGTGTATTACCACTGTATCCTGCATTCCTTTCATATATCACTGGAATGAGTTTAGATGATTTACAAAATGATAAAAAGAAGTTTAATGTGAACAGTTTATTACATACAACCTTTTTCTTATTAGGTTTCTCATTGATCTTTTTATTATTAGGCTTTAGTACAAGTTATATTGCAGAGTTTTTAAAAGTTTATGAAGGATTAATAAGACAGTTAGGTTCGATCGTCATTATTTTCTTTGGTTTAGTCATTATTGGATTTTTCAACTTTGAATTTTTAATGAAGGATCGTTCGATTAAATTTAAAAATAGACCGTCAGGTTTCTTAGGTACTTTTCTAATAGGCTTTGCTTTTTCTTTAGGATGGACACCTTGTACAGGCCCCATCTTAACAATCGTATTAACGATGGCTGCTGCAACTCCATCATATGGTATGCCATTAATGATTGCATATATTCTTGGCTTCGCTATTCCATTTTTCGTCTTATCTTTCTTCGTCGGAAAGCTAAGTTGGGTTAGAAAGCATAGTCAAAAATTAGTTAAAATCGGCGGTTGGATCATGATATTCTTCGGTATTTTACTATTCTTTGACTTTATGACGAAATTTACATCATTATTAGCTGAATGGACTGGTTTCAAAGGCTTTTAAATAAATTAAACTCACACGATTCTCCAGTGTGAGTTTTTTTATAACAGATTATATTTTCTTTAGATATACATATCGTATATAATATAATAAATGAAACTTAAAGGAGTTTAAGCTATGTATAAACCAAACAACTTAATTTTACGATCTACTTCTTCAGTTATCGTATTCATCTTACTAGGCTTTGCTTTTTATTTATTGCTTGCTGGTCATAATTCTCCAGGTGGGGGATTTGTTGGTGGACTTGTTAGCGCAGCTGGCTTATTACTCATGTATTTTGCATATGGCGAAAAAAATGTCCAAAAAGTACTCCCAATCAATTATATGTTTTTAATTCCATTAGGTTTATGTGTAGCTACGTTAACAGGACTTGGCTCATTACTTTTTAATAAACCTTTTTTAACACAAACATTTGGTTCCATTCATTTACCATTATTCGGTGAAGTGGAAATTGCAACAGCTATGTTCTTTGATATTGGTGTTTATTTAACGGTATTAGGAACGACAATGACAATTATATTAGCTGTCGCTTTTGACCGTGACTAGGAAGGGGATTTGAATGAATCAAACAGTTTTAGTTGTCGCAAGCACAGCTATTGCGATATTTATGGTTATTACCATGAATTTTATGCGTATGAAATCATCTAAAAAACCCGTTACAGCGAAGAAGATTATTTTACCACCTTTTTTTATGAGTTCAGGATTACTTATGTTTTTAATTCCTCTGTTTAGAGTAGGGATCATTGAAATCTTAGAAGCTGTATTAATTGGGGCCTTGTTTTCAATTTTTTTAATTAAAACATCAAAGTTTACAATAGAAGATGATGATATTTATTTAGTACCTTCAAAAGCATTTATTATTATTATATTAATATTATTCATCATTCGCTTAATATTAAAACGTATTCTTGAAACGCAAATCGATGTTGGTCAAACGAGTGGTATGTTTTACATTTTAGCCTTAAGTATGATCTTTACATGGCGAATCGCTATGTTAATAAAGTACAATCAACTAAAAAAACAAATTGAACAAAAAAACACGTGATTTTCCATCACGTGTTTTTATATTGCTTTTTCCAATCTTTTCGATAATCTCCTTTAGATAAGGAGAAATATTGCTCATAAGGTGTCACATCAATGTTTTTCTCTTTTAATAGTTTACGTAAAAATCGGTGATCACGTTTTGGAGTACCGATAATATAACCTTTAATAATTATGTCTTCAGTCATCGCTGTTGCATTCTCTTCTAGGGCAACTTGCCCAATTTTTCCAGCGATTGATTCTTTAGCAACATCTCTAAATAACTCAGGTACTGGTGCAACAAGTTCATCTAAAAAAGCCAATTGTTCATCCGACCATAAATGTCTCGTTTGTTCAATATAATATAACTGCCAATCCATATCTGATTTACCATCTTCTTTTGGCAATTTTTTTAAAAACTTACGAAACATAAAAAAACCACCTATGCCTAAAAAGCCTATTAAGAAAAAACCCCATAATACTAAAAATATTTCAAACATAATGTCACCCTTTAATAATTGATGTCGATAACTTTTCTTAAAATTATATTCCATTTTATGTCAATGTATAGTACAGTGAATATAAGTCATACATATTAGGTATTTATTATTATTATAAAACTTAAACGAATCGCATACAAGTAACTATACTTTAAGGGAATATAGAGAAAGGTTGAATGAATGTGATGATGCGTAAAAAAAGAAAGCGTAATAAAGCAATGATTCAATTCCAGTATGAAGTAAATGCTTTAAAACAAAAACAGCCATTTATATTAACTTGGGATAATCAACATAAGATTATTTACACATCACTAACAAATCTACCATATGTAAAAGGAAGCGAACCTGTTTACACAGATTCTCTTTTTAATCTTGACATTATAAGTGAAATTAACCAGCATTTTTTACACTATGAAAAGCCTTATATCCACCATAATTTAAAACTATTTAATCAATGTAATGTTAGTTTTTTTGTGCGGATTGATAAAGTCCCCATTGAACAAAGCTATATATATAATTGCTATATTTCCGTCACACCGGCTATTGAAAATACAAGCGGAGAAATACATAAGATGCACGGTCAAGTTTTGATTGGACAAGTTGCGTCTGGTTATATTCATGAAATTAGAAACCCCTTAACTTCATTAAAAGGCTTTATTCAATTATTACAAGCTGGAATCGATCAGAAAGAAGAATACTATGATGTCATGATTTCAGAAATCGATAAAATTCAACACATTACAGAACAGTTACTCCAAATTGCGAAACCAACTGATTATAAAAAACAAACAGAAAATGTACAAGAAATGATAAATGACGTATTAATTTTATTTCAAGCCAACTCTAAAATGAGAGACATAAGCTTCAATGTTGGCTACGATGAGACGCTACATATTAATTGTAACCGTACACAAATGAAACAAGTTTTAATTAATATTATTAAGAACGCTATTGAAGCGATGCAATATAAAGGTATGATTAAAATTAGTACACATCTTTACCAAGATAGGGTAAAGATTGTTATTTCTGATGAAGGACCTGGTATTGATACGAAAGTCATCGATCAGCTAGGAAATGCCTTTATAACGACAAAAGAAAATGGAACTGGATTAGGTTTGATGATTTCTAAAGAAATGATTGAACAAAATAACGGAGACTTATCTATTCGATCAGAAGACAATAAAGGATCTACTTTTACTTTGTCATTTCCTTCAGATATTAAAATATAAATATAAGTTAACACTTAGAGCTAATCGATAAGAATTGATTATCACATTAAATAATAGAATTGTATATTGAAAAATACCCTAAAAAGTTGTCAGAAATTGCATTATCCATTACACTTAATATGGTATGAGTTTTAGCTCACCGATTCGATTGAACGATAGAAAGGAGCAATTATAATATGAGCAATGCAAAGTTTAGAACAAAGAAAAGCTTTGAATTGAACGGTAAAACGTATAATTACTACGACTTAAAAGCAATTGAAGATGCTAGCTTAGGTAACGTTTCACGTTTACCATTTTCAATTCGTGTTTTACTTGAATCAGTTATCCGTCAATATGATGGCCGAGTGATTAAAGATGAACACGTAGAAGGGTTAGCAAACTGGGGGAAAGGGAAAACAACAGATGTTCCTTTTAAACCATCACGTGTTATTTTACAAGACTTTACAGGGGTGCCAGCTGTTGTTGACTTAGCATCTTTACGTAAAGCAATGGTAGATATGGGAGGGGACCCAAGTAAAATTAACCCTGAAGTACCAGTAGATTTAGTTATTGACCACTCAGTACAGGTTGATACATACGGTACACCAAATGCATTACAAGCTAATATGGAATTAGAATTCGAACGAAACGCTGAGCGTTATGAGTTTTTACACTGGGCGCAAAAAGCATTTGAAAACTACCGTGCAGTACCTCCTGCAACAGGTATCGTTCACCAAGTTAACTTAGAGTATTTAGCTGATGTTGTTCATGCAATTGAACAAGAGGACGGTTCATTTGAATCATTCCCTGATACATTAGTTGGTACTGACTCACATACACCAATGGTTAACGGTTTAGGTGTCCTTGGATGGGGTGTTGGTGGAATTGAAGCTGAAGCAGGAATGCTTGGACAACCTTCATACTTCCCAGCTCCAGAAGTTATTGGGGTTAAGTTTACAGGAGAGTTCCCTGAAGGAACAACTGCAACAGACTTAGCATTAACAGTAACACAAGTATTACGTGAGAAAAATGTTGTAGGTAAGTTCGTTGAGTACTTCGGACCAGGTTTAGCAGATATGCCACTTGCTGACCGTGCTACAATTTCAAACATGGCACCAGAATACGGTGCTACAGCAGGATTCTTCCCAATTGATGAAGAGTCATTAAACTACTTACGTTTAACAGGACGTCCTGAAGAGCAAATTGAATTAGTAGAGACATACTGTAAAGAGAATAACTTATGGTATTCATCTGATTTAGAAGATCCAGAGTATACAGAAGTTGTTGAAATTGATTTATCTCAATTAGAACCTTCTTTAGCTGGACCTAAACGTCCACAAGATAGAATTTCATTATCAAATATGCAAGAAGAGTTCCGTAAATCTGTTACAGCACCAGAAGGTGTTCAAGGTTTCGGTTTAGATGAGTCTGAATTCGATAACAAAACAACAATTAAAGATGCGAACGGTAATGATGTAGAAATGAAAACAGGTGCTCTAGCAATTGCTGCAATTACATCTTGTACAAACACATCAAACCCTTACGTTATGTTAGGTGCTGGTCTATTAGCTAAAAATGCTGTAGATAAAGGTTTAGAAGTACCTGCATATGTTAAGACATCTTTAGCACCAGGTTCAACTGTAGTTACTCGCTACTTAGATGATTCTGGTTTAACACAGTATTTAGACCAATTAGGGTTCAATAACGTTGGTTACGGATGTACGACTTGTATTGGTAACTCAGGACCATTACGTCAAGACATTGAAAAAGCGATCGTTGATGCTGACTTATTCGTAACATCAGTATTATCAGGTAACCGTAACTTCGAAGGACGTATTCACCCATTAACAAAAGCTAACTACTTAGCTTCACCACCTTTAGTTGTTGCATATGCTTTAGCTGGTACAGTTGATCTAGATTTACAAAATGATGCAATTGGAACAGATAAAGATGGTAACGACGTATTCTTAAAAGACATCTGGCCATCAATGGCTGATATCAAAGAAGCGGTAGAAGGTGTTGTAAACCCTGAAATCTTCCGTGCAGAATACGAAAACGTATTTGAATCAAACGAAGCATGGAATAAGATTTCGACAACAGATGAGCCTTTATATGAGTGGAATGATAAGTCAACTTATATTCAAAACCCACCATTCTTCGAAGGATTATCGAAAGAAGCTGGCACAATTGAGCCATTAAACGAATTACGTGCATTAGCTTATTTAGGAGATACAGTAACAACTGACCATATTTCTCCAGCAGGTGCAATTGCTTTAGATTCACCAGCAGGTAAATATTTACAAGATAACGATGTATCACCACGTAACTTTAACTCTTATGGTTCACGTCGTGGTAACCACGAGGTTATGATGCGTGGAACATTTGCTAACATTCGTATTCGTAACAAAATTGCTCCAGGTACAGAAGGTGGATATACAACTTACTGGCCATCAGGAGAAGTTATGTCAATTTACGATGCAGCAATGAAGTATAAAGAAGATAACACTGGTTTAGTTGTAATCGGTGGAAAAGATTATGGAATGGGATCATCACGTGACTGGGCAGCGAAAGGTTCAAACCTATTAGGCATTAAAGCTGTTATCGCTGAAAGTTACGAGCGTATCCACCGTTCTAACTTAGTCATGATGGGTGTTTTACCATTAGTATTTGCTGATGGTGAAGGTGCTGAATCATTAGGCTTAACTGGTGAAGAGTCATTCGATATTAAGATTGACGAATCAGTTCAACCTGGTGAGAAGGTAGAAGTTGTTGCAACTCATCCAGAAGGAAAAGAGACAACATTTAATGTTGTTGTTCGCTTCGACTCTGAAGTTGAAATGGACTACTACCGCCATGGTGGTATCTTACAAATGGTATTACGTCAACGTTTAGAAAATTAATTTTAAACATATCAAAGAATCCTTACGATCTCGTATAGATCGTAAGGATTTTTTATGTACTTTTAATTATAAATCGTGATACAATAACTTTATTGATGGCGAAGGGGATTTATGAATGAAAAATATAACTGAAATTGAAGTAAGATATCAAGAAACAGATCAAATGGGAATCGTTTATCATGGAAATTATGTCGTTTGGTTCGAAATTGGTCGAACTAAATTAATTGAAGAACTCGGCTTTAAGTATGCTTCAATGGAAGAATCAGGCTATTTTTCACCTGTTACAGATATACAAGTGAGTTATAAAAAACCAGCCCTTTATGGTGAAAGTGTTTTCGTCGAAACAAGTATTGGTGAATATAATGGGATTCGAACCGTTTATGCTTATACAGTCAAGAATGCAGCAGGGGACATATTGTGTACTGGTACATCTACACATGTCGTTGTGAGAAAAGATAATTTCAGACCGGTTCCTGTGAGACGGGTTAATAAAGAGTGGGATGAAGCCTATAAACAGATTGTAGCAGGTGATTTTGATGGCATTCGGAATTGATAGAAAAGAATTAATGAACTGGAAATTTAGCGTTACCATGGGAAAAATTGCTTTTCTTACACATTATTGGAAAGACGAGCGTTTTCCTCATTGTCATACCGTCACAAAAGTAGGATGTAATGACCTTGAAAAATTAAAAAAATGGGGCGCTCAATACGGTCTCAAACCTGAGTGGATTGACCATAAAGATAACTATCCCCATTTTGATTTATTTGGTGATATTCAAAAACGTGTCTTACTAAATGAAGAGCAAATGCATGTCATTAAACGATTTAACTTATGATGAACTATTTATATTCAAAAAATGGTTCATCATTTTTTTCATCTAAATGAACATGTACATCTTTTTCTTCAAAATACCAGGCATCATCTGCTTCAACATAAAAGGTGACACCTTCTAATTCTTTTGAACTGTAAACTTCAGTTGGTTCTTCAATATTCACGCCAAGTGAAAAACTTGGTAATTGCCCACCAAAGCCACCATAACGAACAAAGAAACGAATGTACATGCCTTCCTCTAGATCAAGTTCTCTTTTATACCAAGCGACTACTTCTTCTGATAAATGAATATTCATAAATAAAGCCTCCAATTTTATTCTTTTTTTTCCGGCACGAGATCAACTCCACCTTTATGGAATGGATGGCACTTGCTTAAACGAATAATTGTTAAATACGTTGCTTTAAATATATTGAATCTTTGATAACATTCTAAACTATAAGCTGAACATGTCGGGTAAAAACGGCATGATGGTGGTGATAATGGACTAATATATTTTTGATAAAATTTTATTAAAGCAATGAATGGTTTGCTCATATTAACCCTTCTTTTATTGACTTGATTTATCAAAACTGATTTCAGCAATCGCATTGTGTAAATGAATAGACTCTTCATTTTCACAAATGACCGTAAACTTTTCAATGTATGGTAATTCATACAAGTCAGCTGCGACGAGACGAACAACATCTTCTACAAAGCGCGGATTTTCATAAGCCATTTCTGTTACATGCTTTTCATCGACTCTTTTTAAAACAGGGTGAATCATCGCACTTGCATTCGATTCTGCTGCATCTAATAAATCCTTTTTCCAATCGACTTGACCGGCATCAAACAGATCATTGAACTCAACACTGATTGATACTTTACCACGCTGGCTATGTGCACTATACTCACTAATTTCTTTTGAGCAAGGGCATAAGGTTGTAATTGTAGCTGATAAACCTGCTTTATAACGAATTTCATCTCCAACTAAATTCACTTCACTTTTAGCAATAGCATGGTTCAAACCTGTTTGTCCTGACTTACTACCGCTTCTTTCATAAAACCAAGGATACTCAACTTCGATAGATGTATTTGGATACTTCAATCGTTTTTGCAATGCAGTTGTAAAGTGTGATAATGATTCAAAATCAACTTTGAACCCTGCTTGATTAGATGCCTCAATTTGCTCTAAAAATCGGCTCATATTAGTACCTTTGCTCATTTGATCAACTGATGAAGTCATTTTAAATGTCCCAACAGTCGTTTGAGTAGTTGGATTTAAGGTACTCTCAACAACAACTGGGTATTTAACCTCACTAATTCCAACAGCATTAATTTCAAATAAGAAATCTTGTTTAGAATTTTGTAAATCCGCCATGTCCTCTTTCTTTTCAGGCTTCGTACGTGGACCTGGTTCAACTGATCCAAATAATCTATGTCTTTCATCTTTCGATGGTAATTGTTTTTTATGTTCGATATTTAAGTTACTCATTGATATCTCCTTATAAAAACTTCTATTATTGTGTTTCTCATTATACTTTAATATGGTGATGTTTTCGATAAATAAGCTTATTACATCCAAGTAATTTTAGGTTCTGTTTTATTTTTAATCCGTTTAATATTATCTTTATGGCGGTAAAAAATAAAAATAGTTAAACTAACGACAAGAATCAGTAGTAACCAGTCACGCATAACAAGAGCAATAATGGTTGTCACAACCCCTGTAATCATCGAAGATAGGGAGACATATTTCGAAAGCTTTAAAGTGATTAAAAAAGATAAGACCATACCGATAAAAAGAATCGGGTTAACACCTAAAATAATGCCACCTGATGTTGCAACAGCCTTCCCACCTCTGAACTTAGCAAAGATTGGGTAAGTATGTCCTATGACTGCAAAAACACCAATAATAAGGCGGTGAACATCAACCTCCATATAAAAAGATGCGATTAAAGGAATGAGTGTTGCGATTGTACCTTTTAATATATCTGCTAAAATAACGACGATGCCAGCTTTTTTACCTAAAACACGAAAAGAATTTGTAGCTCCTAAGTTGCCACTACCATGTTCACGTATATCAATGTTATATGCTAACTTCCCGACGATTAAACCAGAGGGAATGGAACCTAATAAATATGCGATAAGACCGAATATTAAATAATCCAATCGTAACCCAACTCTCTTTTTTTATTTGTTTATATTTTACCATATATTGTCGTTTTCGCTAACTAATATATGAAAGCCTTTTTCCCATTTGATCGAAATGTGATAAAATATAAATAGGATTCATATGAAAGGGGTAAATAAGATGTTTCAAAATCCAACAAACAAAGAAATAAGTCATCTTTTAGAAAAAGCTCAAACTATTGCCGTTATTGGTTTATCCCCAAACGAAAACCGAACATCTCATCAAATTTCTAAGGCTATGCAAGAAGCTGGTTATAAGATTATACCAGTCAATCCATTAGTTGATGAGGTTTTAGGTGAAAAGTCATACAATTCGATTAGCGAAATAAGTGAACATGTTGATATAGTGAATGTCTTTAGGCGTTCAGAATTTTTAAATGATATTGCTAAAGAGATGGTCCAAACAGATATACCTGTGATTTGGACACAACAAGGGGTCTATGATGAAAGTGTTGCCCAACAATTAAAAGAACATGATAAAACGGTGATTATGGACTTATGTATTAAAGTTGCCCATGCCGTCTTAATTAAATAAAGGGATGACAAATTCGTCATCTCTTTTTCGTGTGCTTGTAATAACAATTGCACTATTGCGTTTTTTTGTATACTATTTTTATATATGTATCTTACAACCTATTGTTCGTAAGTGAGAGAAGGAGTCGAAATGAGCGTGTCAAATCAGATGGAAAATTATTCAGAAAAATCGATCCAAGTCCTCGAAGGATTAGAAGCTGTACGTAAAAGACCAGCCATGTACATTGGTAGTACAGATGTAAGAGGATTGCATCATCTAGCATATGAAATTATTGATAATGCTGTCGATGAAGCATTATCTGGCTATGGGAATAAAATTAATGTAACAATCCATAAAGATAATAGTATTACAGTACAAGACTTTGGACGTGGTGTACCAACAGGTATGCATGAAACAGGAAGATCAACGACAGAAGTTATTTTTACTGTCCTTCATGCGGGTGGAAAGTTTGGTCAAGGCGGTTATAAATCAAGTGGTGGTTTACACGGGGTAGGAGCAGCTGTTGTTAATGCTTTATCATCAGAGTTTACGGTAACGACAGCACGTGAAGGTAAACGCTATACACAATCATTTGCTAATGGTGGTGTGCCAACATCGGACTTAACATTTGTTGAAGATACAAGAGAGACAGGAACTTCTATTTGGTTTAAGCCTGATCCAACTATTTTCTCTCAAGTTGAATATAAATTCGAAACCTTATCTGAACGATTGAGAGAATCTGCTTTTTTATTTAAAAATTTAAAAATTACATTAACAGATGAACGTGAAGATAAAGAAGATGTTTATTATTATGAAGATGGTCTTATTTCATATATCAATTATTTAAATGAAGGTAAAGTTGCTCTTCATGATGTTGTTTCTTTTGAAGGAGAAGATCAAGAAATTGAAGTTGATTTTGCCTTTCAATTTGTTGATAGTTACACAGAGAATATTTATTCCTTTGTAAACCATGTTCGTACTTCTGATGGTGGAACACATGAAGTTGGGGCAAGAACAGCAATAACACGAACATTTAATGATTATGCAAGACGAAATAATTTTTTAAAGGAAAAGGATAAAAACTTAGATGGAAACGACATACGTGAAGGACTAACAGCTATTGTATCTGTCCGTGTTCCTGAGCAATTACTACAGTTTGAAGGACAAACGAAAGGACGCCTTGGTACTCAAGAGGCAAGATCAGCTGTTGATGCTGTCATTTCCGAGCGCTTTACTTACTTCTTAGAAGAGAATCGTAACATTGCTAAAAAGTTAATTGATAAAGCTTTAAAAGCAAAACAAGCACGTGAGGCAGCACAACGTGCTCGTGAGACAGCACGTAAAGGAAGAAACCGCAGACGTGATACCATTTTGAGTGGTAAATTAACACCAGCTCAAAGTAAAGATCCGAAGAAAAATGAACTTTATTTAGTTGAGGGTGACTCAGCTGGTGGGTCAGCAAAACAAGGAAGAGATCGTACTTTCCAAGCCATTTTACCGCTTCGAGGTAAAGTGATTAATACTGAAAAAGCAAAGTTAGAAGAGATTTTAAAAAATGAAGAAATCTCTACTATTATTCATACGATTGGAGCGGGCATTGGTACAGATTTTAATTTAGAAGAAACACAATATGATAAAGTCATCATTATGACGGATGCCGATACAGATGGTGCTCATATTCAAGTTTTACTTTTAACATTCTTCTACCGCTATATGAGGCCGCTCGTTGAAGCAGGTAAAGTCTATATTGCCTTACCACCCTTGTATAAGATTTCCAAAGGAAAAGGGAAAAAAGAAGAAGTGATTTATGCTTGGGAAGAAGATGAATTAAAACAAGCTGTCAATCAGTTTAAAACGAATTATATGATTCAACGTTATAAAGGTTTAGGGGAAATGAATGCAGACCAACTGTGGGAAACGACAATGAACCCTGATACACGTACTCTTGTGAGAGTAACATTAGATAATGTAACTCAAGCGGAGCGTCGTGTGACAACCTTGATGGGGGATAAAGTAGCCCCACGTCGTACTTGGATAGAAGATAACGTGAAATTTGGGTTAGAAGAAGATGACAACATTTTAGATAAATAGTAGATATAAAGGAGTATTGACATATGTCTCAAGCAAATTCTTATATAAATTTGCCGATTGAAGAAGTAATGGGTGATCGTTTTGGTCGGTATAGTAAATATATTATTCAAGACCGTGCTTTACCAGATGTCCGTGATGGTCTAAAACCGGTACAACGTCGTATATTATATGCCATGCACGTAGATAAGAACACCCATGAGAAAAACTTCCGAAAAGCTGCAAAAACAGTTGGTACCGTTATTGGTAACTACCATCCCCATGGAGACTCATCTGTTTATGATGCCATGGTTCGTTTAAGTCAGGATTGGAAAATGCGCTATGAACTGATCGAAATGCACGGAAACAACGGGAGTATCGACGGAGATCCAGCGGCTGCTATGCGTTATACAGAAGCACGTCTTGCAAAAATAACAAGCGAGTTATTACGTGACCTTGATAAGGATACAGTCGATTTTATTGAAAACTTTGATGATACAAATGAAGAGCCTTTAGTTTTTCCAGCTAAGTTACCGAATCTATTAATTAATGGGTCGACAGGTATTTCGGCAGGGTATGCAACGAATATCCCACCGCATAATTTAAATGAAGTGATCGATGCCGTTATTATGAAGATTGATAAAAAAGATGTCAGTGTAGATGATTTATTAACTGTTATGTCTGGACCTGACTTTCCAACAGGAGGTATTGTCCAAGGATTAGATGGCATTAAACAAGCTTTTGAAACTGGTAAAGGACGGGTCATCGTTCGTGGGAAAGTTTCTATTGATAAAATGAAAGGGAACCGTGAACAAATTGTTATAACTGAAATCCCTTATGACGTCAATAAAGCCAATCTTGTTAGGAAAATTGATGAGCTAGCATTCGAACGTAAAGTAGAAGGAATTAGTGAAGTTCGTGACGAAACAGATCGAAACGGCTTGCGTATTGTCATCGACTTACGAAAAGATGCTGATAGTGAAGGTATTTTAAATTACTTATATAAAAATACTGATTTACAAGTGATGTTCCATTATAATATGGTCGCTATTGAAGACCGAACACCAAAACTATTATCATTAATTGATATATTAGATGCCTATATTAATCATCAAATTGATGTTGTGACACGTCGAACTCAGCATGACCTCAAAAAAGATCAAGCCCGTGCACATATTGTTGATGGTTTAATAAAAGCAATCTCCATCTTAGATGAACTTATTCAAACGATTCGTGAATCAAAAAATCGTGCAGATGCAAAGGCAAACATTATAGATGCTTATGAATTTACAGATATTCAAGCAGATGCCATCTTAAATCTACAGTTATATCGTTTAACAAACACAGATATTACAGAACTAACTAAAGAAAAAGCTGAGCTTGCTAAAAACATCGCATATTATGAAGATATTTTAAATCATCCAAACAAAATGAAAACTTTAATTAAAAAAGAGTTACGACAATTGAAAAAGACTTATCATAGTGAGAGACGAACAATTGTTGAAGCGGAAATTGAAGAGATTAAAATTAACATTGAAGTAACGGTACCGAGTGAAGATGTTATCGTATCAATGACAAATGAAGGTTATATTAAACGAACAAGTACACGTTCATATGCCGCTTCAAATGGAGAAGATATTGGCTTAAAGCAAAATGACTTTGTCAGACGTTGTTTTGAGATTAATACAACAGAACATGTTTTATTGATCACGAATAAGGGCAAATATGTTATTATCCCAGTCCATGAATTGCCAGACATCAGATGGAAGGATCTTGGACAACATATTTCAAACATTGTCAGCCTCGAACAAGATGAAACAATCATTCAAACAATACCAATTGAAAACTTTGCTGACGGTTATTTATTTTTCTTTACGAAAAATGGCATGGTTAAACGTACAAAGTTAAGCTTGTATGAGACAAACCGGACATCACGTGCTTTAATTGCCATTAATTTAAGAGATGGTGATGAAGTCATTCATACATATCATACTGATGGCGCAAGTGATATATTTATTAGTACACGTCTTGGTTATGGCTTATGGTTTAAAGAAGAAGAAGTATCTGATGTAGGCTTAAGAGCATTAGGTGTCATTGGGGTTAATCTGAAAGAGGAAGACTATGTTGTCTCAGGTCATTGCTTCAAAGCAGAAGAAAATCCAGCTTTATTACTCGTTACTCAGCGTGGGGCTTGTAAGCGAATGAATTTAAGTAAATTTGAACCAAGTCCACGAGCACGCCGTGGTTTAATCATGTTAAGAGAGTTAAAGAGCAAACCGCATTTTGTCGAAGAGTTTTTCATTTTAACAAAAGGTGAAACAGTTTACTTACAAACAGACAGCGATAAAATAGTTGACATCCATGCATTGGAACTGCCAATTAGTGAACGTAATAGTAATGGGTCCTTTGTCATTGACGTTGATCATGATGGTCAAATTGTAGATGTTTGGAATGAAGCTAGTTTAGAATCAAATGAAACAGAACAATAAAATATTATGGAGGTGTTTGCATCATGAATTTCGAGCTAACTAGAGAACAAGAAATGATTAAAGAAATGGTAAGAGACTTTGCCAACAATGTAATTCAACCCGAAGCAATTGCAATTGATACTGAAGCAAAGTTTCCCGAACATATTTTTAAACAAATGGGTGAACTAGGCTTATTAGGGATTCCTTTCCCAGAAGAGTATGGTGGATCTGGTGGGGATACGATTTCATATGCTTTAGCTGTTGAGGAAATTGGACGAGTGTGCGGCAGTACAGGTTTAAGTTATGCCGCAGCCGTATCACTTGGAGCAACACCTATTTATTTATTTGGAACAGAAGGACAAAAGCAAACATATTTAAAAAGAATGGCAGAAGGGAAGGCATTAGGTTCTTTTGGTTTAACAGAGCCTAATGCTGGCTCAGATGCCGGTGGTACAAAAACAACCGCTAAATTAGACGGAGATGAATATGTTATTAATGGTGAAAAGTGCTTTATTACGAACGCTAACTTTGCTGAAACAGTCATCGTAACAGCAGTGACTGGCAAAAATGAAAGCGGTCGCAACATCATATCTGCTCTAATTGTTCCTACAGACGCTGAAGGTATGACGATTAGAGGGAATTACGATAAAATGGGTGTACGTGGATCTGATACAGCGGAAATTGTATTAGACAATGTACGTGTACCGAAAGAAAATTTATTAGGTGATCCTGAAACAGGATTCAAACAATTTTTATCAACTTTAGATGGTGGGCGTATCTCTATTGGAGCTTTAGGAGTAGGGATTGCCCAAGCGTCATTAGACCGATCTTTACAGTATGCAAAAGAGCGTAAACAATTTGGTAAATCAATTGGTTCATTCCAAGCGATTCAATTTAAGATAGCTGATATGGCTATGGAAGTAGAATTAGCACGAAATATGGTCTTAAAAGCAGCTTGGTTAAAAGATAATGGAAAACCATTTAGTAAAGAAGCGGCATATGCCAAACTATTTGCAACAGAGACAGCCGTCCGTGCTGCAGACGAAGCAATTCAAATACATGGTGGATATGGGTATATGCGTGAGTATGAAGTTGAACGTTATTTAAGAGATGCAAAATTACTCGTTATCGGTGAAGGGACGTCAGAAATACAACGGCTCGTTATCGCAAGACAACATGGTTTAAGGTAGGCGATATTGATGATAAAAAAAGTATTGATTGCTAACCGCGGTGAAATTGTGTCACGTATATGCAGAGCATGTGATGAATTAAATATTCAGTCAGTTGCAATTTATAGTGATGCCGATAAAAATATGCCTTATGTACAAGATGCTGATGAAGCCTATTATGTAGGAGAAAGCCCTGTACAAAAAAGTTATTTAGATGTCGATGCTATATTTAAGATTGCTAAAGAAGCTCATGTTGATGCCATTCATCCTGGTTATGGCTTTTTAAGTGAAAATAGTAGCTTTGCAAAACAATGTCGTCAAAATGGTTTTATTTTTATCGGTCCACATGAAGACGTCATGGCTTTGATGGGCGATAAAATTGAAGCGAGAAAAACGATGCAAGAAGCAAATGTCCCTGTCGTTCCAGGGACAAGTGCATTAGACGATGTTCAAGAAGCAATTAAAAATGCTAATGAAATTGGCTACCCAATCATGTTAAAAGCTGCTTCTGGTGGGGGAGGTATTGGTATGCAAGTTGTCACAAATGATGATGAGCTAGCTGATGCTTACGAACAAAATAAGAAGCGAGCACAACAATTTTTCGCAAATGGTACCCTTTACTTAGAAAAGTATATTGAATCAGGAAAACATATTGAGATACAAGTATTTGCAGATCATTTTGGAAATGCTGTTCATTTATATGAGCGTGAATGTTCGATTCAAAGACGTAATCAAAAAGTGATTGAAGAGGCATTAGCATCTACCATCACTAAAGAAACAAAAACCAAGATGTATGAAGCTGCTCTTCGTGCTGTAAAGACATTGAACTATACAAATGCTGGTACAATTGAGTTTTTAGTAGATGATCATGAGAACTTCTATTTTTTAGAAATGAATACGCGCATTCAAGTGGAACATCCTGTAACCGAATGTATTACAAATACAGATCTTGTTAAAGAACAAATTTTAGTCGCTAGTCAAGAAAGCTTAAGTTTTGATCAGGCAGACCTCATTGCAGAAGGCCATGCGATTGAAGCAAGAATTTATGCAGAAGATCCAGATAAGTTTTTCCCATCACCTGGCTTAATCACACATTATGTAGAACCAAAAGGAGATCGGGTTCGGATTGAAGCTACAATCGCTCCTAATGTAAAGGTGACACCATTTTATGACCCAATGATTAGTAAAGTCATTGTCCACGAAAATACAAGAAGAGAAGCGATTCAATCTTTAATAAAAGCATTAAACAATTATAAAATAGAAGGGATTAAAACGAATATCCCAATGATTATTAAAGTTTTAAATCACGAGCAATTTTTATCTGGTAAAATGAAGACAAATTTTGTACAAACTCATCTATAGGAAGGGGTAATTAAAATGAAAGAAATTAAAGCTAATATGGCAGGAAACATGTGGAAAATTACAGCAAAAGTAGGGGATGAAGTAAAAATTGGTGATACAGTCGCTATTTTAGAATCAATGAAGATGGAAATTCCCGTTGAATCAGAGTTTTCAGGAACAGTTAAAGAAATTAATGTAAATGAAGGCGATTTTATTAATGATGGAGATACAGTTGTAACCTTAGATTAACTTAGAGAAGGGAGTGTCTCATTTATGTCACATGTCTCATTTGAAATTAAAAACGAGAGCATTGGTATGATTACATTAAATCGACCTGAAGCGGCAAATGCCTTATCACGTGATTTATTAAGAGACTTAAATCATATCATCAATGATATTGAGCAAAATGATCAGCTACGTGTCGTAATTTTAACAGCTAATGGGGATAAAGCATTTTGTGCTGGAGCAGATTTAAAAGAAAGAAAAGGAATGTCTCCCGAAGAGGTCCTTGATGCTGTTACCTTAATCCACGAAACAGCTAATCGAATTGCTGATATCCAGATTCCAACGATCGCATCTTTAAACGGCGTTGCATTTGGAGGCGGTCTTGAATTTGCCTTAGCTTGTGACATCCGGATTGCAAGTAGTGATATATCGCTTGGTCTAACTGAAACATCACTCGCTATTATTCCAGGTGCTGGTGGCACACAACGTTTATCACGTCTAGTCGGAGTTGGTAAAGCAAAAGAACTCATTTTTTCTGCTAAACGGATACCGGCAGACCAAGCACAAGTGATTGGATTAATCGAACAAGTTACCAGCAGGGAAACTTTAGAGGATACAACTGCTCAACTAGCTCAGCAAATTGTAGAAAACGGTCCTATCGCTGTGAAACTTGCAAAACAAGCTATTGATGAAGGGATTGAAATCCCATTAAAAGATGCACTTTTACTTGAAATGGAATTATATCGCAAAACAATTCATACAGATGATCGGATTGAAGGATTGAAAGCTTTTAACGAAAAAAGAAAACCAAACTATATTGGCAAATAATCGGAGGGCTTTTATGAGTTATTTAAATGATTATTATAAATATGTAGATACCATTAAAAAAGGTGGTAAAGAAAAGTATCATGAAGCAAACAAAGCAAAAGGAAAACTGTTTGTGCGTGAACGACTAGAAAAGTTGTTTGATCATGATGTCGAAATTGAAGATGCCTTTTTTGCTAATTGCTTAGAAGATGATCTACCAGCAGATGGTGTCGTTACAGGTATTGGACAAATAAATGGTCAAACCGTGTGTGTCATGGCAAATGATTCGACTGTTAAAGCAGGTTCTTGGGGGAAACATACGGTTGAAAAAATTATTCGTATCCAAGAAACAGCTATTAATCTAGAAGTTCCCATGCTTTATCTTGTTGATTCTGCAGGGGCACGTATTACAGACCAACTTGACATGTTCCCTGGCAGACGAGGGGCAGGGCGTATTTTTAACAATCAAATTAAAATGTCAGGACGTCTACCTCAAATTTGTCTCTTGTTCGGACCTTCTGCAGCAGGTGGAGCTTATATTCCTGCTTTCAGCGATATCGTCGTAATGGTTGATGGAAATGCATCCATGTATTTAGGTTCACCACGAATGGCTGAAATGGTAATTGGCGAAAAAGTGAGCTTAGAAGAAATGGGGGGTGCCCGCATGCACTGCTCTGTTTCAGGAGTTGGAGATGTACTTGCTGAATCAGAAGAGGAAGCTATACAGTTTGCTCGTCGCTATTTAAGTTATTTCCCGCAAAACTTTAGAGAAAAACCGAAAGTTATAGAAGCTGTAGAAGCTAAGTCATTTGAACAAAAGCTAGTTGATCTCATACCAGAAAATCAAAATATTCCTTTTGATATGCATACTCTCATTGAACATATTGTAGACGAAGGTTCTTTATGTGAAATTAAGGCATTGTTTGCTAAAGAAATTATTACAACACTCGCTCGGATCGATGGTCGTACGGTTGGCATTATCGCTAACCAACCTCGAATGAAAGGTGGCGTCTTATTCCCAGATTCAGCAGATAAGGCAGCTAAGTTCATCCAATTATGCGACGCATTTAACATTCCACTCCTATTCTTAATGGATGTACCAGGCTTTATGATTGGTACTGCTGTTGAGAGACAAGGAATCATACGGCATGGGGCAAAAATGTTAGCTATGATGAGTGAAGCAACTGTCCCCAAAATTTCAGTTATCGTCAGAAAAGCTTATGGAGCCGGTTTATATGCGATGGCAGGTCCTGCATTTGAAACAGATGCTACAATCGCTTTACCAACAGCTCAAATTGCAGTGATGGGACCGGAAGCTGCTGTAAATGCTGTATATGCTAATAAAATAGCTTCATTACCTGAAGAAGAACGCCAAGCTTTTATTGAGGAAAAAAGAGAAGAATATAAGGATGATATTGATATTTACCGTTTAGCATCGGAAATGATTGTCGATGATATTGTAGAACCAGATCAACTTAGAAAGGCATTAGCAAAACGCTTTAATTTATATGATACAAAAAATGTTTCATTTACAGAACGCAAGCATGGAATTTATCCAGTATAAAGAAATCAATGAATTGGCAGGCTACTATTTATGTAGCCTGCTATTTTCTTACATACTATTTACTATAATTATATTATGTAAACTTAAATTTTGTTACTAGATTATGAACACTATATCATTTATAATATGGTTAGTATTGTTGAAAAGGGGAAAATAGAGTGGCGACTAAACAAGCAGAAGCAATGTTATCAAAAGATAAGAAAATAAAGTCTTTACAACAAATATATCAATGGTTACGTAATGAAAATGATATTGATAGTCAAAGTAAAATTGTCGACCTATATGATAAGGCAATTGAAGAAGAATATATCATCAGTTTCACTGGCCATTTCTCTGCAGGTAAATCTTCAATCATCAATTATATTTTAGGGATAGATGTCCTACCTAAAAGTCCAATACCGACAAGTGCTAACATCGTTAAAGTAAAATCTGGTGACGGTGTAGCTAGAGTCTATTATCATGATCGAGTTACTGAAGAGTACGCAGAACCATATGATATCGATCTCATTAAAGAATATTGTATGGATAAAGATACAATTAAACAAATAGAAATAAATACGAGTGAACCCATTTTACCAAATCATGCAACATTAATGGACACACCTGGTATTGATGCAGCAGATGATGCAGATAGGGAAATGACAGAGTCAGCCCTTCACTTGATTGACGAATTATACTATGTCATGGATTACAATCATGTCCAATCAGAAGTGAACATGTTATTTTTACGTGAAATGGAAGCACAAAAGGTCCCCATTCATATTATTATTAATCAGATTGATAAACATAATGAAGCAGAAATATCATTTGAAGCCTTCAAAGAGAGGGTCAAACAAACGTTTGATCAATGGAAAATCAAACCAAAAAGCATCCACTATACGTCTGCTTTAGATGATCGTTTAGCTCACAATGATTTAAAAGAACTAAAAGCAACCATTTTAAATAGCTTACATAAGCGTCATTTCAATGATGACCGTTTCCAGTTTGCTTTAGAGCAAATTATAAAAGAACACGAGTCATTTTTGGAAACAAAATTTGAAGAAAAAGCAGACAAAGTCCTTGGGAATGTCTCTGATTCGACTGCAAGTGAAATCACTCATATTCAAAGTGAATTAGCTGATCTAAAAGGGATTGAGGATCAGTTAAAAGAGAAGTATGATAACGAAATACAAATGACTTTGAAAAATGCTTACCTTATGCCTGCAAGTTTAAGGGATTTAGCAGAACAATTTTTAATATCTCAACAAAAGGACTTTAAGGTTGGTGGACTCTTTACTGCCAAAAAGCGTACAGAAGAAGAAAAGGAAAATCGCTTAAATAAGTTTTTAAATACCTTACAGGAAACAATCGATTCGACAGTTGTTTGGAAATTAAGAGATAAATTCAATGAATTTATCCATGAATACCATTTACAAGACAATGAACTCACAGACCGTGTTCAAAACTTTACCGTTCATTATACAGAAGAAGATTTATTTTCTTTCATGAAAGATGGTGCCATGGTAAATGGTAACTACGTTTTAAATTATACAAATGAAATTGCAAGTAATATTAAGCAGAAATTCCGTCAAGAAAGCCGTTACTTATGGAAACTTTTCACACACGTAATTAAAGTGCGAAATGAAGAACGTAAAAAGCAATTAGAAGAGAGCTTAACGACATTAGAAGTCAATGACAATGTAATAGAAGAGCGTGAACAATTTGATCTTGAATTACAAGACAAACTATCACAATTAGCGACAGTATACGAATCAAAGGTTGATTCAAAAGTTGAATCAATGATTCAAAATGACATCAGGCAATTATATAAAACTGTATCAGTTGATAGTAAAAAAGCTGAAGAAAAAGTTTTAAGTGAACAAAATCATGACAAGGAAGAAGTCACTCAAGATAAACAAACAGCTACTTATCATGTTGAATCGATAACAGAATTAATTGATAATGTGACGAGTCAATTAGATGAAGATGAGTCATTTAATCATCTTATTAGAGATTTACAAGATAAGAAAGATAAATTGACCAACCGTCAATTAACGATTGCTTTATTTGGAGCTTTTAGTGCTGGGAAGTCATCCTTTGCTAATGCTATGTTATCAAATAGAGT
>DATGTP010000002.1:0-107360 GCA_035301825.1 Pseudogracilibacillus sp.
CTTTAATCTGGTCTCGAACCGTTTGGAAGGCTGTCCAATCTTTGCCTGCTGGATCATTGAATCCCCAATGCTCCCGCCTCACATGTGCTGGTGTCATTGGGCAATGTTCGTCTGCATGGCCACAAAGGGTTACGACGAGACTTGCTTGATTGAGCAGTTCAGGGTCAATTGTATCAGAGCTCTGTTTAGATATATCAATACCTACTTCCGCCATAGCTTTAATGGCTAGTTCATTGACCCCGTGTGCTTCAAGGCCAGCACTTTTCACAGTCCAGTCTTCTGATAAATAATGGTTGGCCCAGCCTTCTGCCATTTGACTACGGCATGAATTACCTGTACATAAAAAATAAATGAGTTTCTTTTCCATTTGAATCTCCTTTTAAATAAGTAATGTTAAATACAAGCCTAGTAAGGTTACAAATAAAATCGGGAGGGTTAAGATAATTCCTGTCTTAAAATAAGTTCCCCATGATATTTTGATTCCTTTTTGCGATAAGACGTGTAGCCAAAGTAAAGTCGCTAATGACCCAATTGGAGTAATTTTAGGACCTAAATCTGAACCAATAACATTGGCATAGATGAGGGCTTCCCTTATTGTTCCCCTTGTATCTGTTTCTGATATGGCAATGGCATCAATCATAACTGTCGGCATATTGTTCATGATGGAAGATATAATGGCTGCAATAAAGCCCATCGATATAGTAGCTACAAAAAGACCTTGTTGGGCACTTTTTTCGATGATAAAGGCTAATAAATCTGTTAGCCCTGCATTTCTCAAGCCAAATACGACAACATACATTCCAATTGAGAAAAAGACAATCGCCCATGGTGCTCCTTTAATGACTGCTCTTGTATCGACATGTTTGTTTTTTAAGGTGATGAGCAAAAAGATCCCCGCTATCGTCAAGGCAATGAAGGATACTGGGATGTGAATTAATTCACTCATAAAGTAGCCAATCAATAAGACGATTAAGATGTACCAAGATAAATGAAACAACTTCATATCTTTAATGGCTGTTTTAGGTTCCTTTAATTGGTCTTGAGCATAGCTAGATGGAATACTTTTTCTAAAGTAAATGAGTAAGACTATAATCGTTGCAAGAAGAGAAAAAATATTCGGGATGAACATGGTCATAGCATACTCAAGAAACCCAATTCCGAAAAAGTCGGCTGAAACGATATTAACTAAGTTACTGACGATTAATGGTAATGAGGTCGTGTCAGCAATAAAGCCACTAGCCATAATAAAGGGAAAGACCATTTTTTCTGTAAAGTTTAAATTCCGTACCATGGCAAGAACGATTGGCGTTAAAATAAGTGCTGCACCATCATTTGCGAATAAGGCCGCAACAATAGCACCAAGTAAACTAATATATATAAACATTTTGATTCCTGAGCCTTTAGCTATACGTGCCATATGAAGTGCTGCCCATTCAAATAGACCGATTTCATCTAATATAAGTGATATTAAAATAATCGCTATGAAGGCTAAGGTCGCATTCCAAACAATGCCTGTCACTTCAAGGACATCACTGAAGTCTACAACGCCTACAATTAATGCTAAAATAGCGCCACCACATGCCGACCAACCGATTGATAGACCTCTTGGTTGCCAAATAACTAAAATTAAAGTAATGATAAAAATAATTCCAGCTAATAAACTAAGTAGATTCATCTCGTTTTCACTCTCCTTAGTCGCAGCTTATACGACTTTCTTTTAATTGTTCTATAAGATGGTCTTGCGCGGGTAGTAGATGAAGCAAGTCTTTGATAAAATCAAAGGATTCGTGTGCTTCATTTAATGAATAATAAATCCATTGCCCTCTTCTTTCCTCTTCAACAAGATCTAAATCTTTCATTTTTCGTAAATGCTGGCTAATGGCTGGTTGACTCATCTGAAAGAGTTCAACAAATTCACATACACAAGAGGCTTTCTTTTCTAGTAATTTTAATATAGTTAGGCGACTTTCATGGCCTAATATCTTTAAAATAGCGGCTGCTTCATCCATCTGTAATTCGCTTTCTGTCATCATCTTGCTCCTTTCTTAAACACTTTCATTAGTATATAAGCATTTACTTATATACTCAAGTAAAAAAGCTCTCCTACCAATAATGGAGGAGAGCGATATTTACTAATCTTCTTCTAAGTCTGCTTCAACAAGCACATCACGTGCCTTGTTACCAACGGCTGGTCCAACGATACCACGGTCTTCCATCATATCAATCAGGCGTGCTGCCCGGTTATAACCGACACGGAAGCGGCGCTGGATCATTGATGTACTTGCTGAACCTTCTTTAACGACTAAATCGACGGCATCATAGTATAAATCATCATCAATATCTTCATCTTGCTCAGGTTGTTCTTCTGGAATCATTTCTTCATTGTATTGTGCTTTTTGCTGTGATATACAATGGTCAACGACACGTTCAACTTCTTCGTCTGATAAAAAGGCGCCTTGAACACGAGTAGGCTTGGACATGCCGACTGGAATATATAACATATCCCCTTTCCCGAGTAACTTCTCGGCTCCACCTGTATCTAAAATCGTTCGTGAGTCAACTTGTGATGAGACACTAAAGGCAATCCGTGATGGGATATTAGCTTTAATGATCCCAGTAATGACATCGACAGATGGTCTTTGGGTCGCGATAATTAAATGAATCCCTGCTGCACGCGCCATTTGCGCGAGACGGGTAATGGAATCTTCAACATCTTTTGAAGCAACCATCATTAAGTCTGCTAACTCATCGACTAAAACGACGATATATGGCAGCTTTTCCCGTTTCGATTCTGGTCCTTCTTTTTGGACGTAATCATTATAACTTTCAATATTACGTGTCCCTGTATCTGAGAACAATTCATAACGATCTTCCATCTCAACGATAACTTTCCTTAAAGCAACTGAGGCTTTTTTAGGGTCTGTCACAACCGGTGCTAGTAAATGAGGAATGCCATTATAGACATTTAATTCAACCTTTTTCGGGTCAATCATCATCATTTTCACTTCATGTGGTTTAGCTCGCATTAAAATAGATGTAATAATGCCATTGATACAAACACTTTTACCTGATCCGGTCGCACCGGCGATGAGAATGTGGGGCATTTTATTGAGTTCCCCAACAATGGACTTCCCTGATATGTCTTTACCGAGAGCAAACAGTAGCTTTTGGTCTTTGTTAGCATGAACATTTAAAACTTCACGTAAGGATACCATGGCTGTTGCATCATTTGGCACTTCAATGCCAACAGCTGATTTACCTGGAATCGGTGCTTCAATCCGAATGTCTTGTGCCGCAAGTGCTAAGGCTAGGTCATCTGTTAAGTTTAAGATACGACTTACTTTGACACCTGCTTCTGGTAGGACTTCATATTTTGTCACCGCTGGTCCGACATGGGCCTTCGTAATTTTTGCTTTGACGCCAAATGATTCAAAGGTATCTTCCAGCACTTTAGCTGTATGCGTAATTTGTGACTGTTCTTTCGTTTGTGATTGTTTCACTGGTTCATTTAATAAAGTAATCGGTGGTAATACATAGTTATCATTTTCTGCTTCTTGGAAGGACATATTTTCAATATCTTCTGTTGAAGCTTCTTTTTCTTGATCTTCTTCTTTTTCTTCTTCAACAGGTATGGCGAGCTGGCCGTTATCGCTATAAGCGAACTGGACATCAACATCTTGCTCTTCTTCTTTCGATTCTTTTTGTTCGATGATTTTTGTTTTTGCTTCTTTAGCTTGTTTTTTCGCATCGTGTTCTGCTTTTTTCGCTTTAGCCTTTTCTGCTGTTTCTTCAATTCGTTCTTTTAAATCAAGAATTAATTTGCCGAGTGAAAAGGTCGTCATAAATAAAATACCGATGACGATTGCGGTGATGGCAATAATTTTCGAGCCGGCTGTTGAAAAAAGGAAACTTGATAGTGCTAAGAGCATACCACCAATCATCCCGCCCCCTAACTGCTTGCTTACGCCATTGCCTTTAATGTAACTGACGTAATGGTCCCAAGTTAGTCGCATGACTGAAGCATCGTCGGCAATGAGTAGTTTTTCTAATACTTGTGTATGGGTCATAAGGACGAGTCCACTAAATAGGATGATAAAGCCGGTCGTGTGGCGTGTAAATAGTGGTGGGAATCGTCGTTTAATGATTAAGTATATGCCGATGATGAGTAGGACGATTGGTATGATAAAGTACCAGATGCCAAAGAAGAAGCGGAAGACGTTTTCTAATGTTCGCGGGATGAAGCCGTCTGCGATCAGTGGTGCGCCGCTTCCGAAAATGGCGAGTAGGACGAATAAAATACCGATGAGTTCGAGTTTCAGTATTGTTTTAAGTTCTTTTTCTTTTTTGGGGCTTGTTTTTTTCTTTTTCTTTGCCATTTGTACATACTCCCTAATCTTGTGATAAATGAAACCCTTGTCTCACGGTTAAGACAAGGGTTGTTTCTTTCTAGTATAGCATAAGTGTTCGCTTTGTTTCATTGTTTTTCTTATGGGATGTAGTAACTTTCGTCGTTGAGCCATTGGTCGATTTCATCGTCGATTGATTGATAGCTATTTCTTTCTGCGAGGACCATTTTATTGTGGTCTGGCTGATAAATGTATGTGTCGACTGAATAGCTTCCGTCTACATTAAAGTAGGTGATTGTTTGAAAGCGATTGTTCTCTGGTTGATAGTCTTTCATTTGGTTATAAGTAACAAGAGCTGTTTCATGGCTTGTGCCATTACTTTCAAACATGACTTCTTCCATTTCGTCACCATGAATTCTAAATAGTGATAATTCGGTTCCGTTCGATGACATACATTGTGACACGACGAGGAGTTGGCCGTTATCATAGGCTGTTGTCTGTATAGCATCACGGTCATCGTTCAGTTGGATGTCGCCTAAATAATGTTCAGTAAATTTCGTTTCTGTTCGCTCTCTTGTAAAGATTGAAAAGTCGCCTTCATATACATTATCTCCTTCGCCTGAACATGCCCATACGGTGCCATCTTCAAATGAGCCGACAGTATGGCTATAGTCTTCAGCATGGATGAGGACTTGATAATCTCTGCCGTTGTCATCAAGTAAGTAATCATAGAGCGCTTCTTCTGCTAATGGAATAAAGGCTTCTAAGTTTTCTATTTTAACAGCAATATTGTCTGCTTCAGCCTCTTCGTACTCCATGGCTTCTTCATAATAGTCTCTTGCTTTTTCTAGGTCATTGTGGCTTAATTCTTTTTCTGCCTTCTCAATCAACTTATCATATTGACTGACTGTTTCATATCTTTCTTCGTTTACTTCACTTTCATTGTTCTGATTGTTTGCTTCATTGTTACCTTCTTCAAGTGTGTTTGAATTGCTATTACAAGCAACTAAAATAGCGATGGATAAAAAGATAAGGGCTAAATAAGCAAATCTTATTTTCTTCATGCTGCTTCCTACTTTCTTATATTTAATTGTATCTCTTATAGTTTACATAATTTGGATAGATCTTCCAAGTAAAGATAAAAAAACAATGACACCACTCGGTATGGGTCATTGTTTTAGCTTTTATCGACTTTGACATGGTAGTCATTCTTTTTTTGCAAATTGGATTTTATCTAAATAGAAATAGCGGCTACCCGATGATGAATAGCCGCTATGAGAAGTTGGTGTTCTATTTTTTTAATGGACGATTAAGACTGGACATTGTGATAATTGCGATACTTTATGGCTGACGCTCCCCAGCATAAGGCCTTGTACACCACTTAAGCCGCGGCTTCCGATAATAATAATATCTGCATTTTGCTCTTTAGCAACTTCGAGAATATTTTTGGCTGGGTCACCTTTTTTAGATACAAGGTTGATACTTGCTTCTTTATTAAAGGATGCCACCACTTCTTCGGCTGCTTTTAATTTTTCTGCACTTTCTTTTTCGAGTTCACCGAGCATGTTCTCAACGTATTGTTTTGGTACATATGGTAAACCGTAAGTAATATTATCTTGCATGACATGGACGAGGGTAATTTCAGACTCAGACTCAATAACAAGTCCTTCTACCGCATTTAACAATTTTTCATTTAATTTTGGTTCATCAATTGCTACTAAGATATTTTTAAACATATCCTTTCCCTCCTTATTATTCTTTTACCGTTAAAGGGCTTCTTTAAACAGGTGATTGTGACAAATAAACGAAAAAAACTTTCTCACATCAATCGATATGAGAAAGCTTTTCTATTATACTAAGTTTTGTTTAACGAGTGATTCGGCAATTTGGACTGTATTCCATGCTGCCCCTTTCACTAAGTTATCTGAAACGACCCACATATGGAAGCCATGATCATTATCTAAGTCACGACGGATACGTCCGACGAAGACCCCTTTGTCATTTTCTGTTGCTAAAGGTGTCGGGTATGATTGCGTACTTGGATCGTCTTGTAAGACTAAACCGTCACCTTTTTCAATTAAACCTTGAATATCGGCAACTGTTGCTGCTTGATCTGTTTCAACGAAAAGACTTTCAGAATGGCCTGTAACAACAGGTAGGCGAACACACGTTGCTGCAACGTGAAGTGATTCATCTTCGAAAATCTTCTTCGTTTCGTTAATCATTTTCATTTCTTCTTTTGTATAACCGTTCTCTTCAAATACGTCAATTTGTGGTAAGACGTTGAATGCGATTGGGTAGTGACGCTCATCTGAGCCAACCGGTAAAACATTCGCTTCCATCTCTTCACCATTTAAATGTTGACGCGTTTGTTCTGTTAATTCATCTTGAGCGGCAAGGCCTGCTCCTGAAACAGCTTGGTATGTCGATACAATGACACGCTTTAAGCCAAGCTCTTCTTTAATCGGTTTTAAGGCTGCAACCATTTGAATGGTTGAACAGTTCGGGTTAGCAATAACCCCTTTATGATTTTTCAGTGCATGTGGATTCACTTCCGGTACGACGAGTGGTACATCTTCATCCATACGGAAAGCACTTGTATTATCAATGACAATAGCACCAGCTTTCACAGCATGAGGAACGAGCGCTTCAGAAATCGAGCCACCCGCAGAGAAGAAGGCAATATCAATTCCTTCAAAACTATTTTCAGTTGCCTCTTCAATCGTCACTTCTTTATTTAAAAATTGTACCTTTTTCCCAGCTGAACGCTTCGATGATAGCAATTTAATCGAATCAATCTTAAATAGTTCTTCCTCTAAATATTGTAATACTTTCTGTCCTACTGCTCCCGTTGCTCCAACGACAGCTACATGATATCCTCTTTCTGACATCTTCTTAATACACCCTCCAACAAAATATATAATTTTCTTACTATTTACTTATTTTAGCATATTTATCTGTAATAAGGAATTAAGACTTTTAAAAAAGGGGGTGCTAGTTCTAGCACCCCCTCATCTTACCTTTATGCTTCATGCAATTTAATGGCTTGCTCTAGGACTTGGTCACCTTTCATCAGGCCGTATGCCATTTGGTCGATAATATCGACTTTAATACCTTTTGGCTCGAGGCTCGAGCGTAACTTTTTCTCTAAAAAGCGAACTTGTGGTCCAATTAATACGACATCTAAACCGTCCATATGGTCTTTTAATTGAGATTCTGCGAAGGCATCAATTTCCGCTTCTAAGCCGCGTTCTTTTGCTGCTTCACGCATTTTATTAACTAACATTGACGTTGACATTCCTGCTGAACAAACTAATACAATTTTCATTTTATTGTCCCTCCAGTTGACTCATTTTTTCATACATACCAATCATTTCATTAGCTAAGTCTTTAACAGTCATAGCCGTCATTAAATGATCTTGTGCATGAATTAATATAACAGAGAACTCTGTTCGCTCACCTTGTGCTTCTTGTTGCAATAAGTTCGTTTGCTCTTTATGTGCTTGAACGAATGCTTCATCTGCTTCTTCTATTTTAGCTCTTGCTGCTGCAAATTCATAGTCTTTAGCTAATTGAATAGCTTCCATCGAAGCAGATCGTGCATTTCCTGCATGCAAAATAATTGTAAATGATAATTGTTGAATTTCTTCTAATGTTAAACCCATTTTTATTGCTCCTCTTCTGCTTCTTCCATTTGTTTACGCATTGCACGAACACCAGCGATGACGAATGGAATGTAAATTAATGTTGCTAATACTATATTAAAGATTTGTAAGGCAATACCGCGCCAGCTTCCACCTGTAACTAAAAATCCACTTAGAATTGGTGGTGTCGACCAAGGAACTAAGGCAACTGTTCGCGGTACAAGACCTGTTGCAAGCGCAAAGTAGGAAATAATCGTTAATAAGACTGGTATGACGATAAATGGTACTAACATAACTGGGTTTAATACAATTGGTAAACCGAAAATGACTGGCTCGTTAATGTTAAAGATACTTGCTGGTGCTGATACTTTTGCCACTTCACGGTAAGGGTGCTTTTTTTCACGGCGAATGACAATGAAAATAGCTGCCAATAGTGAGATTGTCGCTCCAGACCCACCTAAGAAAACAAATGAATCTAAAAATGGTTTTGTTACAATGTGTGGCACTTCAAAAGCACTCATTCCATTTTTAAATAAATCTCCATTTTCAATGACGAGCGGAATATAGATTGGCTCGATAATCGCCCCTAAAATGTTGGTACCATGTAAACCAAAGAACCATAATAATTGGTTTAAAAAAGCAACGACTAAAGCTGCTGGTAAGGTACTACTTAAGCTTTGTAATGGTGCTTGAATAGCTTCGAAGACAAGTTCAAATACACTGACATCTGATACGGCATTCATAAATGTTTGGAACAAGCCAATTAATGTCATAATAATAATTGTAGGAATTAAGGCTCTAAATGAACGTTCAACTCCACCTGGGACACCGTCAGGCATTTTTATTGTGAACTTGGACTTTACTAAAACGCGGTATAATTCACCAACGACGATTGCTAAAATAATCGCGATAAAAATACCTTGTGTTCCTAACCAAGCAAAGTCTAAGCCCCAATCGTTTGGCGTTTCTGGTGCTAAGGCAATATAGCCTGCTGCTGCAATAAATCCTGCTGGTAATCCTTCAACATCATAAGATCGCGCTAATTGATAGGCAATCGAAAAGGCAATGAGTAAGCCGAGTATGGCGAAGGTTCCATTCCATATCGATCCCCCTACTGTAATCCAGCCTTCACCAAATGTTTTGGTCATTAATTCAACAAAATCAAATGAGCCAATCGGCGGGAAGTTGTTCACTAAAACGGCAAATGATCCAATAATAATTAATGGCATAATGGCGATAAAGCCATCACGTACTGCTAATAAATGACGCTGTGACCCGATACGGCCTGCTATTTCAATAAATTTATTCATTTAATTAACCTCCGGATAAAATTGTGGTAAATGAGCTTGATGTGCTTCAAGCAGTTCATCTAACAATACTTTTGCATCTTGTTCATTGGCAATGAGTGGGTTCATGACGAATGATAAATAAGCTTCTTCGTAATTTCCGCTCATCGCTGCATCGATAACTAATTCTTCGAATGCTTTTAACTGTAGAATGGACCCTTTAACTTGTTTTGGGATATCTCCTGATGCAATGGGTTCCGGTCCGTTTTTTGTAATGACACAGTTAACTTCAATAACGGCGTCATATGGTAATGATGGAAGTGCTCCTTTATTAAAGGTATTCACTGTTTGAATGTCACCTCGATTATTATAAATCGAATCCATTAAGCTACAAGCTACATTACTATAAAAGGCACCGCCACGCTCTTCTAATTCTTTCGGCTTTTCACGTAGTTCTGGTTGATTATAAATGTCGAACAATGCTTTTTCAATTTCTCTTACTTGTTCTGCACGTGTCCCGTTTTCTTTAAAGGCTGCAATATCTTTCTCTAATACTTCTTTCGTTTTAAAGTAGTATTCATGATAAGGGTTTGGTAGAAGCTTAGTCGATTCAATAAATTGTTTAGACCAGCCGAGACTAATAATATTAGCAGGTGAATAGTCTAATTCACTACTCGCTAAGTTTGCTAGTACTTCTTCTGTCCGGTCTTTTCCATCGACATAAACATGTCTTCCAAATACGAAATGGTTTAAACCGACAAAATCAATAATGACATCATCTGGATCAGCATTCAATATTTCAGCTGATGAATGACGCATATTGTATGGAATATTACATACCCCAACAACTTTTTGATGTTTAGAATATTTTAGTAAAGCTTCTGTTACAATGCCTGCTGGATTGGTAAAGTTAATCATCCATGCATCAGGGCAAAGCTGGCTCATTTCTTCCGCAATTTCCATTAAAACGGGAATGGTACGGAAAGCTTTCATAATGCCCCCTGCTCCGTTTGTTTCCTGACCGATATAACCATGACTTAAAGGAATCCGTTCATCCTTCTCACGTGCTTCAAGTCCACCCACACGGATTTGTGTTGAGACGAAATCAGCATCTTTCAAGGCCTCTTTACGGTCTAAAGTCCACCAAATGTCGATTGGCTTTTTCGCCTCTTCAATCATCCGTTTAGATAAATGACCGATAATTTCTAGTTTTGCCTTTCCGTCTTCAATGTCGACTAAAACAATTTCCGACACGGGAAACTTGTCATGACGATCTATGATTCCTTCTATAATTTCAGGCGTATAACTCGATCCGCCACCAATAATTGCTAATTTCACTGACATGCTGAATAGCACTCCTTTCGCTAATGAAAACGGTTTATTCATATTGACAATATAAATGTATCATACAACTTTTAAGTTGTCCATACATTAGATACAAATATTTTTAATTGTAGTAACAAATATAAATTTGTTGTTATTTGTGACATAATCTTATAAACTTTGATTAATAGAGTCTTTACGGAGGGTATTATGGACAAACACCAATCATTACACGCATATGTAAAGGAAGAAATTTTAAATAAAATACGTAAAGGTGACTATAAAATTGGCGATAAGATTCCGACAGAACATGCCTTATGTGAATCTTTTGGGGTCAGCCGAACGACAATTCGAACGGCGCTCAACCAATTAACCGTAGAAGGTTATTTAATTCGTCATCAAGGGCGAGGTACTTTTGTTGCGGAACAAAAAGTAAAACAGTCTTTAACACAAACAGTAAAAAAGTATAAAGACCAAGTGGCTATTCAAGGGAAAGAAGCGACAATTAAAGTCATTTCAATCTCTGTTGTTCCAGCCGATTCCATGCTTGCATCTGTTTTGAAGGTTGATCAACAAGCACCAATCCAACGCATAGAACGAATTCGTTATGCAAATGGTGAACCGACACAATATGAGGTCGCTTATGTTCCTTGGGATATTGCCCCTGGTATTACAGCTGAACAAGCTGAAGTGTCTTTATATGACACTTTACAAACGACCTTTCATAAACCAATTACATTTACATCGGAGAAAATAGAATTAACATTGGCAGATGAAATCATCGCAAGCCATTTACAATATGAAGAAAATGCACCTTGTTTTTATATCGAGACGGTAACAAAAAGCCATGATGATGAAATCATTGAGTTTTCTAAAGCTTTCTTCCGTGGTGATAAAACGAGTTTCACAATTGAGCGAGCTTATAATTAGAGGAGGATTTATTTGAAGGTTTTATTTAATTCCGATGATTTCGGATTAACGAAAAGTATTACAGATGGTACGATTGATGCCCATGTTAATGGTGTCGTTAATAGTACAACATTAATGATGAATGGCCATGCTGTCCCATATGCTCTTGAAGAAGCAAAAAAACACCCTAACTTAAAAGTTGGAATTCACCTCGTCTTAACTTGGGGCAAACCATTGCGTGATGACCTCCCCTCCTTAACAAGAGCGGATGGATATTTTAAATTTAATTCTCTCATGCAAGATGAGCTAGATGTTGAAGCCGTCAAAAAAGAATGGACTGCACAAATTGAAGCTTTCCTGCAAACAGGATTCCCGCTTCACCATATAGACAGTCATCATCATGTACATGGTGATCACCGTTTGAAAGATGTCGTCATTGACTTAGCCAAAACCTATGATCTACCTGTTCGTTATATGGATAGCTTGAAAGATGAGCAAGCTATTTTACTCACTGAATATTTATATGATGGCTTTTATGCAGATGGAGTTCGAGAGGACCTCTTAGATCAGATAGAAAAACTGCCTTATGAGTCGGTCGAGATCATGACCCATCCTTCTTTTATTGATGATGACTTACGAGCTGTCAGTTCATATGTTGAAAAAAGAGCGGATGAATTAAGGATTTTAAAAAACTTAAAGATACCGCAGACAATAAAGGTATTATAAGGGAGCCTGGGCTCCCTTTTTTTCATGCTTTAAAATCGACTAAAATAATGTCTTTACCAATCTTTTGAATGTTCTTCCATTTGATGGTGGCTGGTTTGGCGTTTTTCTTGAGGCCGAACATGGAGTATGTGGGGATGATGATGGCTTTTAATTTGCCGGTTTTTCGATCGATTTGAAGGTCGGCTTGGCCGAGCATGCCGAGGCGGCTACCGTCTTTAACATTTATAATTTCTTTATGAATGAGTTCTTCATAACGCAAAAGGTGCACATCCTTTTTATATAAGGATATGCACGCTTTTTATGAATTATGTGGTTTGACAATGGCTTGGGCATATTGTTTTGTGAATATGTTTTGAATCATATCATTCGTATCTGCCATGGTGACGCTATTTATATCGTCAATGAGTTCATCGAGTGTACGAATTCGGTTTAGCATGAGTTCATTGCGCCCATTTCGCGTCATTCGGCTACTTGTACTTTCAAGGGCAATCATCATATTTCCTTTTAATTGCTCTTTACTACTTTTTAGTTCTTTTTCAGTGAGGCCTTCCCTTACAAAATCATTCATGGTCTCAGCAATTGTTTCTTGTAAGTATGGTAAGTCAGCTGGATTCGTGCCAGCGTAAATCATAAACATCCCACTATCAATATAGGCAATATGGTCGGCGTAAACGGCATAGGCAAGACCGCGTTTTTCTCTTATTTCTTGGAAGAGACGGGAACTCATCCCACCACCGAGCGCATTGGATGCGACGAGTAAAGACATCATCTTATCGTCAGTTAAGGAAAGTCCTTCATATGCTAGCGTTAAGTGGGCTTGTTCAGCTTCTTTTTCTCTGACAATTTTATTCGGTGTAAAAGTTGGTTTAACATGCTTATGATTGTAATGTTCATTGCTGAAATGGTCAAAGACTGCTTCAATCGTTGGAATGAAGCTTTCATCAACATTCCCGACGACAGAAATGACAACTTTATCAGCAGAATAGGTTTGATTCATATAAGAAACCATATCATGACGGGTAAATGAATCGATATGTTGGTCTGTTCCTAATATGTTACGGCCTATCGCATGGCCTTCATATGCTTGTTCAATCAGTAAGTCGTGAACAAGTTCTTCGCCGTCATCTTCATATATATTAATTTCTTCATGGATGACTTTTCTTTCACGATCAATTTCATCATTAGGGAAAGTCGAATTAAAAAACATGTCTGCTAAAATATCTAATGCTTCTTCTTTATATGAGGCTAAGACTTGAGCATAGTAGCATGTATATTCTTTATCTGTAAAAGCATTCACTTGTCCACCTATTGATTCAAATCCTTCAACAATTTCAACCGCTGAGCGCTTCTCCGTCCCTTTAAATAACATATGTTCAATAAAATGTGACATGCCATTTAAATGTTCTGGCTCATGGCGTGATCCATTATAAATCCATACACCGATAGTGACAGAGCGTACAGATGGGGCTTGTTCAAGAACGATGCGTAATCCATTATCACATGTATGTTTATGTATCATTTTGTGTCCTCCTAGATTCAAGCAGTTAGCGACTACTTTTTAACAGGTCATTAACCGTCCCTAGTTTCAATTGTTTTTCTTTAATTTGTCTAATCATTTCTTCTAACCCTTCAGCTACTGGTTTTGTCGGATGCATTAAAACCATAGCACCGGGATGTATTTTTTCGATAACGTTATTAATCATATCATTTGTTTCGGGATTGTTCCAATCTACTGTATCTACTGTCCATAGGATGGTTTCCATCTGCAAATTATGGGCTATATTTACAACTTTATCATTAAAGCTACCACTGGGGGGTGCAAATAGGCTTGGGTCTTTATTCGTGATGGCTTTTAAAATGGCGTTAGTCTCTTTAATTTGATCTTCTATTTCTTGAGTCGATAAAGTTTGCATGTCTGGATGGTCATAAGCATGATTACCAATCGTGTGACCTTCCTCAAGAATTAACTGAACATATTCAGGGAATTTCTTGGCCCACTGACCTTCAATGAAAAAGCTAGCCTTGACTTGCTCTTCTTTTAAGACTTGTAAGATGTCATCTAAGTAGTCTTCACCCCAAGATACATTGATCATGAGGGCAACCATTTCCTTTTTAGGATGGCCCCGGTAAATTGGGCTCGGTCCCAGATCGTTCAATTGGATGTCAGGCTCGATCCTGTCAATGACCAGTTTATCTTTATGAAAACGATCCCCCATTTTTTCCAATGACTTTTTAATATTCACTTGCCTACCATCTCGTCCAGGGGTCTTCTTCCAGACTCGATCAATATAAGCATTTTCTGGTTTTTCATTTATTTTTTTAGCATGGGCTTTTATTTTTTCTTCTAGGGAGGTTGGTTTTGAAACAGGTTGGTGATCATCTGCCCATAATAAGGGTAAGCTCATAAAAAAGACAGTTAAAAAAAGTAAAACGACAAATCGATCGATTATTTTTTGCATACAGTCACCTCTAGGGGAAGTGTATGATTTTAGAGGAAAGGTTATGCAAAAAAATAACCCCTTACTCATCATTTGTAAGGGGCTACTGTAAGTGATTATTTATTTTTGTTCATAACATCAAATGCTACTGCACCTAGTAGAACGAGACCTTTAATTGCTTGTTGCCAATCAATTCCAATCCCCATCAATGACATCCCGTTATTCAGAACACCCATGACAAGCGCACCGATAACAGCTCCAAAGATTGTCCCGACACCACCTGTGAATGATGCTCCACCGATGACTGCTGCTGCAATGGCATCTAGTTCGAATAAATTACCTGCTTGTGGTGTTGCAGCGTTTAAACGTCCAGCAAAAATTAGTCCTGCTAATGCTGCTAATACACCCATGTTAACGAATGTCCAAAACTTAACTTTTTTCGTTTTGATACCTGATAATTGTGCGGCACTTTCGTTACCACCAACAGCATAAATACGTCGTCCAACAACCATACGATTCATAACAAAGGAGTAACCTAATACTAATATAAGTAAAATGATTAATACATATGGAATTCCCGCATATTTAGATAAAGTATAAGTGAAAATGTTAATCACAATTGATAGTACGACTAATTTAGCAATAAATGCTGGGAATGATGAAGTCGTATAACCATACTTTAAATCTGTTCGACGATTATTTATTTCAACGAAGATAAATGCAATGGTAAAGACAATCCCTAGCACGATTGCAATAATATTTAAGTTTGATCCATTAAACCAATCTGGTAAAAAGGAGGAACTCAAACTTCTAAAGCTATCTGGGAATGGCGCTAAAGTTCGACCATTTAAAACAACTAAGGTTAAGCCTCGGAAAATTAACATGCCGGCTAATGTTACAATGAAAGATGGAATGTTAAAGTAAGCAATCCATAGACCTTGCCATGCACCTATACCAGCACCGATTAACAAACAAAGGAGAATCGCTACATAGACTGGCAGGTCATGTGTAACGAGCAAGACACCTGCAATAGCTCCGATAAATGCTGCTACAGATCCTACTGATAAATCAATTTCCCCTGTAATAATTACTAACATCATACCAATAGCTAAGACGATGACATAACTATTTTGCATAATAATATTAGTAATGTTTAAAGGAGTTAATAAAATACCACTCGTTAATATTTCGAATAAGATCATTATTCCAACGAGAGCAATAATCATACCAAACTTTCTTATATTATCGTTTAAAACTTGTTTGATTTTAGTCATAATTAAGCCTCCACATGCGTCATATCGACCATTAGCTTTTCCTGGTTTGTATTTTCTTTTAAATGTTCTCCAGTGATGTGTCCTTCACATAAAGTATAGATTCGGTCACACATCCCTAACAACTCGGGTAGTTCTGAAGAAATCATAATAATACTCTTACCCATTTCAGCTAATTCGTTTATAATTTTATATATTTCGGATTTAGCACCGACATCAATTCCTCTTGTCGGCTCATCTAATATTAATATTTCCGGTTCTGTAAACATCCATTTACCTAAAACAACTTTTTGTTGGTTACCACCACTTAGATTCATCGTTTCTTGTTCAATGGATGGAGTTTTTATATTCATACTTTCTCTCAGCTTTTCAGCTTCTCGCGTTTCAATTCGGCTATTAATAATACCACGTTTTGATATACGACTGAGGTCAGCTAACATTAAGTTTCGGCGAACGGAATACATTAAAATTAAACCATATTCCTTGCGGTCTTCCGATACGTAAGCGATGCCATTTTTAATCGCTTTATCAACATCTTTAAGATTAACTGCCTGTCCATCAATAAATGCTTCACCTGAAATGTTTTTACCATAAGATTGACCAAATATACTCATAGCCAGTTCAGTTCGCCCTGCTCCCATTAAACCAGCAATACCGACTATTTCACCTTTCTTTACATTAAAGGATGCATTATCAATCACTTTCCAGTCAGCATTTTGTGGTGAATGAACATTCCAGTCTTTAACTTCAAACTTAATTTCATCACCTTCAAATTTAGGTCGATCTGGATACATGTTACTTAAACTTCTACCAACCATATCTCTAATAATTAACTCTTCATTAACATCATCTTCATGTAAGTTATATGAACTAATTGTCTGACCGTCACGTATAACGGTGATGCTATCAGATACTTTAAATAGCTCTTTTAACTTATGTGAAATCATAATGGATGTCATACCTTGCTTTTTAAATTCTAATAACAAGTTTAATAAATTTTCACTTTCTTCTTCGTTTAATGCTGCTGTCGGTTCATCTAAAATGAGTAATTTAACCCGCTTTGATAGTGCTTTTGCAATCTCAACAAGTTGCTGATGGCCAACACCAATATCTTTAATTAAATCTTGTGGATTTTTTACTAAACCAACACGTTCCATTAATTCGCGTGTTTCTTTAATTGTTTCACGCCAATTTACAACACCTTTACTACCTCTTTCGTTCCCTAGAAAGATATTCTCTGCTATGGATAACTCAGGTATTAAGGCTAATTCTTGGTGAACAATAATAATCCCTTTATCTTCACTATCATTTACATCTTTAAATTCACACACATTATCTTCATAAACAATATTTCCTGAGTAACTTCCATGAGGATGAATACCGCTCAGTACCTTCATTAATGTTGATTTACCTGCACCATTTTCACCGATTAATGCGTGAATTTCTCCTTTTTTTACTTCGAAATTTACATTTTCTAATGCTTTTACTCCTGGGAACTCTTTCGTTATATTTTCCATACGAAGTAATATATCTGACATGATCTCACCCCTGTTTAAAGAAGAATAAGGTGATTCAGATGTCGTCTAAATCACCTTTATTCTATTTATTGAAAGTCTTCTTCAGAATAATATCCTGATTCAATTAAAATTTCTTCATAATTATCAGCATCTACTGAAATTGGATCTAATAAGTATGATGGAACTACTTTTTCACCATTATCATAAGTTTCTGTATCGTTGATTTCAGGTTCTTCACCTTTTAAAATACTTTCTACCATGTTAACTGCTTTTCCAGCTAACTCACGTGTATCTTTAAAGACTGTTTGTGTTTGCTCTCCAGCAATAATTGACTTCACTGAAGATAATTCAGCATCTTGACCTGTTACAATTGGCATTGGTTTTGAATCTGACCCATATCCAACTGCTTTAAGTGATGAAATAACACCTCGACTAATTCCATCAAACGGTGAATAAACAACATCGATATCTTCATCTGAATAGTGAGCACTTAAAAGGTTATCCATACGCTCTTGTGCTTTAGCACCATCCCAACGTAAAATTGCACCTTGTTCAAAATCTAACTGACCACTTTTCACTTCTAATTTACCACTATCAATATATGGTTCTAAAATTGACATGGCACCATCCCAGAAGAAGTATGCGTTGTTATCATCTGGTGAACCAGCAAATAATTCAATAGTAAATGGTCCATCCTCTTCTTCTAAGTTTAATTTGTCTTCAATATATTCACCATTTAATACTCCAACTTCAAAGTTATCAAAAGTAGCATAATAACTAACATGGTCTGAGTTCATAATTAAACGGTCATATGCGATAACAGGAATGTCTAAGTTTTTAGCTTGTTCCAATACATCTGTTAATGCTTCACCATCGATTGAAGCAATAACTAAAACGTCTACCCCTTTAGTTATCATGTTTTCAATTTGTGATACTTGGTTTTCTACAACGTCTTCTGCATATTGTAAATCTGTATTATAGCCTAATTCCTCTAATTCCTTAACCATGTTCGCTCCATCTTCAACCCAACGTTCAGATGATTTAGTCGGCATGGCGATCCCTACTGTTTTAGCATCTGGATCATCACTACCTCCACCATTCGAGTCTCCATTGTTATTACCACATGCTGCTAAAACTAAAGCGACCGTTAAAATTGCAATGGTCATGAAAAACTTTTTCATCTTCATTGATTTTCCCCCTTATTTTTTCGATGTTACCCTTACACAAGATAGCGCTTTCATAACGGTATAAAAAAATATGTCTACCTCATGTACGGTCAAGATGATTTCAATTAACCATCTTGTACGTACATCTATTATATGTCATCTCTTTTGTAAATGCAACATCAATTTGATAAATTAATGAATCGTTTTTATTCATTAATTAATTTAACTAAGTTAAGATTAACAAACTTTTAATTATATTACAACTTTAAACCGAAAAGTGATGATTAGTAGATCACCACTTTCCAGATTAAATGCTCTTTGTCGATGTTCTCTTTACTAATTCTGTTGAGAAGTTAACCGACTTTACATCACTTTCTTTATTCAAGTGAGTTTCTTTAATTAATTCAACAATCTTTTCTGCTGCAACTTCCCCTAACTCTGCCTTAGGATGTGTGATGCTTGTCAATTTAACCTCTGAGATATCTGCTAAGAATGAGTCATCAAAGCCTACAATTGATATATCCTTAGGGATCTGTTTATTTAACGTCCTCAAGGTATCTAGTACATTCATTGCTAACTCATCATTATAACAAGCAATTGCTGTAATGCTTGGGTCTTTTAATAAAAGAGACTCTAACTTTTCTTTAATGACTGTTTCTTTTTCTTCTGTTGTGTAGGTCACAATATGTTCTGGGTTTAATTTTACTTGATGCTCGCGATGGGCATCAATAAAGCCTTTTAATCGCTTTGTCCCTTGCTTGTCATCTACCTTATACATGCCAATGATATGTTGATGGTTTTCTTGAATAAGGTGGTCAGCTTGTAGATAGCCACCATTTACATCATCAACTACAACATGTGGTGGATCAATGACGTCATAATATTCGTTTATCATGACATAAGGAATTTTTTGCTCATCTAATTGTAAGTAATAACTTAAATTCGGATTTGGATAAGCACTTTTAGTTGGTTCAATAATGAGACCATTAAAGTTTTGCGTTAAAATTGATTCTAAAATACTTTTCTCTTTTACGTGTGAGTTATTTGTACTAAAAATACTTACTTCATATCCTGCTTCACTTAACTTAGATTCTGCACCTCGTATAATTGATGGAAAAATATAGTCAGATATATAAGTTGTAATGATTGCAATCCGCTTCGACCTATATATTTCTTCCTTCCTATCTGCTTGATAGTCAGCACAAAAGGTTCCAGCTCCTTGTTCGCGATAGAGTTTTCCTTCACTTACAAGATCTCCAATCGCTATACGAACTGTGTGACGACTGACGCCAAAACGCTTCATTAGCATACTTTCAGATTCAATCTTCTCATTTGGTCGATAAGTTTTATTTTTTATATTTTCTTCTATATATTCTCTTACGATTTGATATTTTGTTTTCATAGGGATGCTCCTTACTTTGATTTCCTTTGGCGTCATTTTTTTATTTAAGCAGATTGCCTGCTAATTTTTCTAATTGTAAGACCGAATGATACTTTTCAACGTAATCATTAAAGATGATAACGCCTTCCTTAGTTGGTGCTAATACTTTTTCTTCAACCTCTTTAAATACATCTTTTAATAAGAAGTCTTCTAATGTTTGACGATGACTCTTTACATGATAGGCTGCCAATAAAGCCATCCCCCAAGCGCCACCCTCTTCTGCGTTATCTAATAGTGTGACTTTCGTATTTAAAGCATCAGCTAGCAGTTGCTGTCCCACTTTTTCTGTTTTAAAAAAGCCGCCATGTCCAAATATATTATCTATTTGAACCTTTTCTTCGTCAATTAATAAATCCATTCCTATTTTTAAAGTTGCTAAGGCTGCATTAATTTGAGAGCGCATGAAATTACTAATTGTTAAACGACTGTTCGGTGTTCTAACGAATAGAGGTCGCCCTTCGTCAATATTTGTAATGGGTTCACCGGAATAATAGCTACAATGGACTAAATCACCGACTTTTTCATCTGCTTCAAGTGATGATTCAAATAGTTTCGTAAATAAGTTGTGACGATCAACTTTAAAGCCTAATAGGTCAAATGTTTCTTCAAACATAGATACCCAATCATTAATATCAGATGTGAAGTTATTGCAATGGACCATCGCAACAACTTTACCGTCCGGTGTGTTTACGACATCAATTTCTTTATAATAGTTTGTTAAATGATCTTCCAACACAAGCATTGAAAAAATGGATGTTCCAGCAGATACGTTTCCTGTATGTTCTTTTATACTATTCGTTGCTACCATACCAGTACCTGCATCACCTTCTGGTGGGCAAACTGTGATACCCGCTTGTAAATCTCCACTTGGATCTAAGTACTTGGCACCTACGTCTGTTAACTGACCTGCCGCTTCACCTGCTGAAAGGACTTTAGGAAAAATATCTATTAAATCATATGAAATATTTTTACCCTTTAATAAGTGATTAAATTGATCTACCATACTTGTTTCATAATCTAAAGTATCTGGATTAACCGGGAACATACCTGATGCATCGCCGATACCTAACACTTTTTCACCTGTTAGTTGCCAATGAATATAGCCAGCTAAGGTTGTCATAAAATCAATATCATTTATATGAGTCTCTTGATCGATAATAGCTTGATAAAGGTGAGCAACACTCCACCTTAAAGGAATATTAAATTGAAACTCCTCTGTTAGCTGTTGGGCTGCTTCACTCGTGTTTGTATTACGCCATGTTCGAAAGTCTGCTAGTTGTTCACCATGCTGATTGAAAGGTAAATAACCGTGCATCATGGCGGAAACACCGATTGAACCAACACGATCTAATTTCTTTCCATAGCTCGCTTCAACAGTTTCTTTTATTTGTCTGTATGCTTGCTGGATTCCTTTCATAGCATCAGCTAGTTCATAGGTCCATAAGCCATCACGATATTCATTTTCCCAACTATACTCACCTGAAGCAATTGTTTCATAACGATCATTGATTAAGACTGCTTTTATTCTCGTTGAGCCGAGTTCAATTCCTAAGTAAGTTTGCTTTAAATTAATCTCCATCCTCTGATTACTCCTTTTGCATATGATAAAAAAGGAATTATCTTGATATATAGATAAGATAATTCCTTTCATTCTTTAGTCAATAACGATTGTTTCTAAGTTAACCATCTTAGCCCAATCTTTTAATTCATCAACTGTCATAGCTAACGATGCAACTGTATGGTGCCCACCACCAGATTCAATCCATTTTGTGACCCCATCTTTGAAATTCGGTTCAGGCTTCCAAATAACCCGTGCCACCGGTAAATGTGGTGCCGGTACCTCCGGTGTCTCTGCCGTCATTTTATTAATTATTAAACGATAGTGGCTGCCTAAATCTAACATCGAGGCAACAATTCCTTGGCCTGCTTTTCCATCAAATACGAGGCGAGCTGGATCTTCTTTACCACCAATACCTAAAGGTTGGACAAGTACTTTTGGTTTCGTTAAAGCAAAAGTTGGGTCAACTTCTAACATATGTGCTTGCAAAATATATTCTTGTCCTTCTTGTAGATGGTAAGTATAATCCTCCATAAATCCAGTTGCTTGGTTCTTGGTCATCACTTTCATCAATCGATCAAGTGCTGCTGTCTTCCAATCCCCTTCCCCTGCAAAGCCATAACCTTTTTCATTTAAGCGTTGCACAGCCATACCTGGTAGTTGTTTCATACCGTGTAAATCTTCAAAGTTCGTTGTAAAGGCAGTATAACCACCTGACGATAAAAATCTTTCTAAAGCAATTTCAATCTTGATTTGTTCTTTTACTTGTTTAGCAAAGTATGCCTCACTATTAGAACCATAGTCAAAGTCATACAATTGTTCACACTCATTATATATAGCGTCAATTTCTGCTTCAGTAACTTCATTCATGACTTCTACTAAGTCACCAATTCCGAAATAATCGACTGTCCAACCAAATTGAATTGCTGCTTCTACTTTATCACCTTCAGTTACTGCGACATTTCGCATATTATCTCCGAAACGTGCAACTTTAATGTGATGACTTTCTACATAGCCAATTGCCGACTTCATCCAACTTTCTATTTCTTTATGTATCGCCTTTACTGTGTAATGACCAGTAATGACTTTATTGTTTTTATTTAATCGTGCATTAATAAATCCGTATTCACGATCACCATGGGCACTTTGATTTAAGTTCATATAATCCATATCAATGCTGTCCCACGGAATTTCCTTGTTATACTGTGTCGCAAAGTGCAGGAGCGGTTTTTGCAATAACTTTGTTCCATTGATCCACATTTTTGCTGGTGAAAAAGTATGCATCCAAGTGATGACACCTGCCACGTCATCAACATAGTTAACTTCTTTCATTACTTTTGTAATTTCATCTGCTGTTGTCACAAGTTGCTTAAAAACAATCGGATAAGGTAAGTTTGCATGCTCGTTTAAATAATTTACTATTTCTACTGACTGTGATTCAACTTCCTTTAACGTCTCTTCTCCATATAAGTGCTGACTACCTACAATAAACCAAAACTCTCTTTTTGCTGTTTGTAACATATTTTCACAACCTTTATTTTTATTTTTGTCCGTAATATGCGTTTTTACCGTGTTTTCTTAAATAATGTTTATCTAATAAATATTGATTAACTGATAGATGGTGTGGGTTCAATTGGATTGTTCGATGGGTCATCTTTGCTACTTCTTCCAAAACGACTGAGTTATGGACGGCATTATTTGGTGATGTTCCCCATGTAAATGGACCATGATCGTTTACTAAAACACCTGGAACTTGTATGGGATCTATCTTTCTTTTTTCAAAAGTCTCAACGATAACCTTCCCTGTTTCTTTTTCGTATTCTTCTTTCACTTCTGCTTCTGTCATTTGGCGTGTTACCGGAATTTCCCCATAAAAATAATCGGCTTGTGTTGTACCTGCACATGGAATGCCAAGGCCAGCTTGAGCAAATGAAACAGCCCAAGGCGAATGGGTATGGACAACACCTTTAATTTCTTTAAATGATTTATACAGTTCAATATGTGTTGCTGTATCACTGGAAGGATTTAAATGACCTTCAACAACTTCTCCAGCAAAATTAACTACGACCATTTGTTCTGGTGTTAGTTCGTCATATTCGACTCCACTTGGCTTAATAACGACTAAATTATTTTCGCGATCAATTCCACTTACATTTCCCCATGTAAAAGTAATCAATTTGTGTTTGGGCAATAACATATTAGCTTCATACACTTCTTGTTTTAATTTTTCTAACATATGTACTTCTCTCCTTTATGAAGTCGCTTACATTCTACTTCAATTTTACACATCTTGTACGTACATGTCAATGTAAAATTTACGATTAAATCTTACTTGTACGCATAAAAATAGCATAACTTATTTTTTAAGTTATGCTATCAGTTATATTTACTTCTTTTTAATTTTTTCTTGTTCTTTTGTTTCGTCGTTAAGTGCTGCTTTACGTGATAAGTTCACACGGCCTTGTTTATCGATTTCTTTTACTTTAACGATAATTTCATCACCGATTGCAACAACGTCTTCGACTTTATTCGTACGTTCTTCTTGTAGTTGAGAAATGTGGACGAGTCCATCTTTTCCTTTAAAGAGTTCTACGAAGGCACCGAACTTTTCAATTCGTTTAACTTTACCTAAGTAGATTTCACCTACTTCAACTTCACGAACAATGTCTTCGATCGTTGCTTTCGCTTGAGCGATCATGTCTGTGTCGGTTGAGCCAATGTATACTGTACCGTCTTGTTCAATATCAATTTTAACCCCTGTTTCATCGATAATTTCGTTGATCTGCTTACCACTTGGTCCGATAACGTCTCGAATTTTGTCAGGATTAATTTTGAATGTGACAATTTTCGGTGCATATGGCGATAATTCTTCATTTGGTTCACTAATGATTTCATTCATATGGTCTAAGATGTGTAAACGACCAATACGAGCTTGTTCTAAAGATTCTTTTAAGATGTCTTCAGATAAACCATCAATTTTAATATCCATTTGAAGTGCAGTGATTCCTTTTTCTGTTCCTGCTACTTTAAAGTCCATATCACCTAAAGCATCTTCCATTCCTTGAATATCAGATAAAATGGAGTAGTTGTCACCTGTTTTAACAAGCCCCATTGCAATACCCGCTACAGGTGCTTTAATCGGTACACCTGCATGCATCATCGCTAATGAACTTGCACAAATACTCGCTTGTGATGATGATCCATTTGATTCTAATACTTCAGAAACTACACGGATCGTGTATGGGAATGTTTCTTCATCTGGAATAACTTTTTCTAATGCACGTTCACCTAAAGCACCATGTCCAATTTCACGGCGACCTGGTCCACGAATTGGACCTGTCTCTCCAACACTATATTGTGGAAAATTATAATGATGCATGAAACGCTTTGATTCTTCTAAGTCTAATCCGTCTAATATTTGAACGTCACCTAAAGCACCTAGAGTTGCAACACTTAATACTTGTGTTTGACCACGAGTGAATAAGCCTGAACCGTGAGTGCGAGGTAAGACGCCTACGCGTGATGTAAGTGGACGAATTTCTTCGACACCTCGTCCATCAGGACGTACCTTATCTTCTGTAATTAAACGGCGAACTTCATCTTTAACGATGTCTTCTAAGACCGTTTTCACTTGTGATATGACTGTATCTTCAGCTTCGTCTGCTTCATATTTTTCAACAATTGCTGCTTTAACAGCATCAATCTTCTCTTCGCGCTCTAATTTATCGTGTGTTTGAATAGCAGCAAGTAAATCTTCTTTAGCTTCTGCTTCAACTTGTGTACGAATATCTGCATCAACTTCAAATACTTTAATTTCCGATTTTTCAACCGCTAACTTCTCAACCATTTCTTCTTGGAATGCGATGAGACGTTCAATCTCTTCGTGAGCAAACATAATTGCTTCTAACATCGTATCTTCTGGTAATTCTTCTGCTCCAGCTTCTACCATGTTAATAGCACCTTTCGGGCCTGCAACGGTTAATTCTAAGTCACTTGCTTCTTGTTGTTCAATCGATGGGTTAATGATGAATTCACCATCAACACGTCCAACGTTCACACCTGCAATTGGTCCATCAAATGGAATATCTGATACAGATAAAGCAACTGAAGCACCTAACATTGCTGCAAATTCACTTGAACAATCTTGATCAACACTCATTACTTGTGTAATGACTTGTACTTCGTTACGGAAACCTTCTGGGAATAATGGACGAATCGGACGGTCGATTAAACGAGATGCAAGGACTGCTTTCTCACTTGGACGACCTTCACGCTTGATAAATCCACCAGGAATTTTTCCAACGGCATATAAACGTTCTTCATAATTCACTGTTAATGGGAAAAATGGTAAATCTTTTGGTTCTTTTGACGCTGTTACTGTAGCTAAAACAGATGTATCGCCATAATGAACCATACAAGCACCATTAGCTTGTTTTGCTAATTCACCAATTTCAACGATGAGATCTTTTCCGTTGATCTCAGTTTGAAATACGTGTTTTTCTGTCATGACTTGTTACTCCTCTCTTCTTTCAAGTAAAATCATCTATTACATTAATTTATATTATGCACTAAAATGAAGAAAAAAGCAGGATTTCTCCTGCTTTTCTGTATAACTTATCGACGTAAGCCAAGCTTTTGAATTAACTCGCGGTAACGAGCAACATCATTTTCACGTAAATAAGTTAATAAGTTACGGCGTTTACCAACCATTTTTAATAATCCACGACGTGAATGATGGTCTTTCGTGTGAGTACGTAAGTGCTCGTTTAAGTTGTTAATTTCTTCTGTTAAAACAGCAATTTGTACTTCTGGAGAACCTGTATCATTCTCGTGTACCTTAAATTCGGTAATAAGTTCTGCTTTACGCTCTTTTGAAATAGACATAATGTATAGCCTCCTTTAAATTTTAAAACCCCATTCACATAGCAAACGTCGGAGAGTCGTCTTGCCAAGTGAAGGTTTTCCATACTTTAGATTACTACTTTTTCTAAATAAAAGCAAGTATAACTCATTATAACATAGGAAGTTTTATTAGAATATGGTTTATGCTATGATATGGATTAGAAATGATTTAACAAAGGAGAATTTAAATGGCTAGTGTTTATGCGATTGGAGCAGCTGCATTTGCTTCGATATTTATACTTATTTTTTACACGAAAACATTGCATGAGATTCGGGATAATCCAGATAGCTACAATGAAATCATGACTAAACATCTATTAAGAATTGTTGTCATTGAAGTTATTCCAATCATGCTTATTGTTTTAGCATTTATAAATATTGACTCTAGTGAACTCATCATCCAACCTATGATTGGCCTCATTATTGTCATTGCTATTTTGCTCTTAAATTATATCGTTATTTTTATGCGTTATCGACTTGATATTCCTCAAGAACAAAAAGCACCCTACTTTACCACTTTCATGCTCATTAATATCGGCTTTGCGAGTGCTTTTCCTTTCATTGCCATCATTATTTTACTTATGCATTTTTAAAAAAATAAACGCAAATTGTCTATCAGTGATTGATAAACAATTTGCGTTTTTTTATTTAACTTCAATGACGCGGTCTTTTCCAGATAGAAGGGCTACGATGAATATAATAGTTCCTACTCCCATTAATAAGATCAGTGGCATGTCCCATCCACCAGTTAAGTCATGAACAGCTCCAAACAAAGTTGGTCCAAATGCTGCTAACAAGTAACCAAAAGATTGTGCCATCCCTGACATTTTAGCGGCTTCAATACTTGTTGATGTACGTAAACTAAATAACATCATACATATACTAAATGCACTCCCACATGCCATTCCAATCATCATAATCGCAATAGGAATAAATGCTTTATTACCAAGATAGACACCAAAGACACCTAAAATGAAAAAGCTTGCTGTTAATCCACCGAGTAATTGTTGGTCCTTCATCTTCTCTGCAATAATAGGAATGATGAAAGTAACTGGAATTAAAGCTGCTTGCATTAAAAATAACATCCAACCTGCTGCTTCTGGATTATAACCATGAGTTGCTAAAATATCTGGTAACCATGTGACAAGCGTGTAAAACATGAGTGACTGTAAACCCATGAAAATCGTAATGTACCATGCTAGTTTAGACTTCCAAATGGTCACATTTTCTTTTGCTTCATTGTCTGCCATCCTCACTTTTTGTCGATCACTTGTTTTTAATTGGGGTAACCATAAGACGATAGCAATTAAAGTTAAAATTGCCCAAATACCAAGTGACCCTGACCATCCTAAGTTGCGGAATTCAGATACAGGTACACTAATACCCGAACCTAAGGCTCCAAAAATGTTCATTAAAACAGCATAAAAACCCATGACAAGTCCGACTCTTAAGGGGAAGTTCACCTTAATAATGACCGGAATTAAGACATTTCCAATCGCAATGGCAACCCCAATTGCTGCCGTTCCTAAAAATAAAAATGAGGTTCCATAAATTGAACGAATAATAATCCCGATAAATAAAATAAGTAAAGAAATAAAGATCGTTCTTTCCATCCCGAACTTTTCTGATAGCTTCGGAGCAAATGGGGAAACAAGTGCAAATGCTAATAATGGTAAAGTTGTAATTAAACCTGCAATCGTATTTGTTAACCCTAAATCATCACGTATAAATGATATTAAAGATCCGACTGATGTGAGCGGTGCCCGTAAGTTGGCTCCGACAAATAAAATACCGAGAAAAATAATCCAATAAGTTGTATTCTTTCGTTCACTTTGTTCGATGATATTGCTATTCTCTCTCAAAACTAAAACCCTTTCTACAATTAAACTTCATGTCTTTTGACACACAAGCTCTATCGTAACATAAATTCCGACTAAATGAGTCACTTTTCACGCTTTGTCACAAAATAGTAAAAGACCTTTACAAGTTTGGCTTGTAAAGGTCTTTCCATTAAGATAAATACTTTTCTCTAACAGCTATTTCATCTGCTTTTAATTGAGCAACTAAGGCATCAATGCCGTCAAACTTCTTTTCATCACGAATTTTTTCAAGCCACTCTATCTCCACAGTCTTTCCATAAATATCTTGATTAAAGTCTAATATGTAAACTTCTAAAGAAAATTCCAGTTCTCCTGTTTTGAAAGTTGGCACATAGCCGAGATTCGTGATACCTGTAAAGCTTTGGTCGTCCATGTATACTTTAACAGCATAGACACCACGGCTCGGTAATTTTAATTCTTTATCGTATGATAAGTTAGCAGTTGGAAAACCAATCGTTCGCCCGCGTTGATCCCCTTGTATGACCTGACCAATTGTTGTAAATGGACGTGTTAATAAACGAGTTGCTTCTTCAATATTACCTTCATCTAGTAACTGACGAATACGTGTTGAGCTCACTTTTTCGTCTTGGTCAGTGTACTTATCAATCACCTCATATGTAAAGGCATCATGGCAATAGTTCCCGATATTTTTCATATTCCCTGCCCCTTTATGGCCGAATGAATAATCAAAGCCAGCAACAAGGTGAACAATATGTAATCCTTTAATAAAATGATCAATAAACAATTGTGGTGATAATTGTGAAAGCTCATCATTAAATGTAATGTTATAAACGCGATCAACACCCATTTTTTCTAAAATAGCATACTTTTTTTCCAAGGGTAAAAGATAATCTGCGCGTTTTTTTCCTTTACTTAAAACAACAGCAGGATTAGGGTGAAAAGTGATGACTGCACTTTGTTTATGAGTCTTCTTTGCTTCTTCGATGGCACGTTGAATGACCTTCTGATGTCCCTCATGAATACCATCAAACAAGCCGATAGCTGCCACTGTTTCTTTTAATGTATCTTTTTCTAATTGATGTGGATATGTTAAATTAATCAATTCCATTTTGTTCACCTACACTTTATGTATATTGAAAATACGAATCGGTTTAATTTCATCTGCTTTTTCAGGGTGTGTGCCGTAGACAGCTAATACTTTGTCTTGCCATGTCACCTTGAATGGTTCTTCGAGTGGATGGTCTTTAGAACGCTTAAATTTTTGGCCCTGTAAAACACGTATTTTCATTTTTTCATCTACTGTCCATGTTGGCATATGTGCAAGCATTTTTTCAAGTGGAAGTAACTTTTCTTCAAATGTATTTGTTTCTAAAGCATTCTCAAGTTCGTCAAAAGTATATGTCTCTTCTAACTGAATCTGATCTGTTTTTGTACGAAGAAGCTTACCCATATGAGCTGGGTAGCCTAATGCTTTGCCTATATCGACACAGAGTGTTCGAATATAAGTTCCTTTCGAACAAGTTACTTCAATGGTAAAAGAGTTGTTTTCTTTGTTTTCAGCTAATTTTTTAATGTTAAATAGATTAATTTGACGGGAAGGTCTTTCAACTGGAATATTTTGACGTGCATATTCATATAGTTTTTTTCCCTTTACTTTTACTGCTGAGTATAAAGGTGTCACTTGAGTTACTTGACCATGAAAACGATCCAATACCGCTTCAATTTGTGCAGAAGAAGGAAAATGAACATGCGCTTTTTCAATGACTTTCCCCTCTTTATCTTCTGTTTCTGTTGCTTGGCCTAAACAGACTTCAGCAATATATGTTTTTGGCAAAGGGGATAAAAAAGGGATGATTTTCGTTCCTTCTCCAATACAAATTGGCAGAACACCGGTCACTTCAGGGTCTAAGGTTCCTGTATGCCCAATTTTTTTCATCTTTAATAGACGGCGTAGTTTCATGACACAATCATGACTTGTCATGCCTTTTGGTTTATGAAGTGGAATAATACCATTCATCGCTTAAACCTCTTTTCTCTTATAACGGTTAAAAATCTGACACTACAGCAAGGTAGCGTCAGATTCTGCTTATTGTTCGTCTTCGTTTAATTGACGTAAAATTTCGTCGATCTTCGAACCGTATTCAAATGCTTCATCAAATTGGAACATAATTTCCGGTACTTTACGTAAACGAATGCGTTTACCAACTTCACTGCGAATAAAGCCACTTGCTTTATCAAGCGCTAATAAAGATTGCTCTTTTTCAGCTTCGTCCCCAAGTACCGAAACGTATATTTTGGCTTGTTGCAAATCATTCGTTACTTCAACATCTGTAATTGTAACGAAACCGACACGTGGATCTTTCACACGTTGGTTAATAATTTCACCAACATCTTTTTTCATTTGTTCAGCTACACGGTTTGCTCTTACATTACTCATTTCATTCACCTCAATTTAAGACGATGAAAGAAAAGGGAATCGCTTCCCCTTTCATATCCGTTCAATCGTAGTAGTTGTTCGTTCTAACTCTGTATAACTGTCAATCGTCTTTAATACTTCTTGCATTGTTTGCTCAGCAAACTTCACTTCATTTGTAACTGTCACGATAGCAAACTTTGTTCGTTGCCATAAGTCATAATAATCTACTTCAGAAATAGAGACATTAAAGTCTTTCTTAATTTTAGCTGTCATGCGTTTTATGAGTGACCGCTTATCTTTTAAGGACTGTGTATTATAAAAAATACATTCTACTTCTGCTAAGTAAATAATCATTTTTTGATTTCAACCATTTCAAATGCTTCGATTACGTCGCCAACTTTAATATCATTAAAGTCTTTCACTGTAATTCCACACTCATAGTTAGTGCTTACTTCACGTACGTCATCTTTGAAACGTTTTAAAGCGAGCAGTTCTCCTTCATATAAAACAACGCCATTACGAATAACACGTACTTCAGCATTTCGTTTAATGACACCGTTTGTGACATAGCTTCCTGCAATTGTTCCGATACGCGATACTTTAAATGTTTCACGTACTTCAGCTTGTCCGATTACTTTCTCCTCATATTCTGGGTCAAGTAAACCTTTCATCGCCGCTTCAATCTCTTCAATTGCTTGGTAAATAACACGATAGAGGCGAACATCTACTTGTTCAGACTTAGCTGCATTTTGTGCGTTCACATCTGGTCGGACGTTAAATCCAATGACGATAGCATTTGATGCAGAGGCTAAAATAATGTCTGATTCTGTAATCGCGCCAACACCTGTATGGATAATTTTAATATTTACATTTTCAACTTCGATTTTTTGTAGTGAAGCTGCTAATGCCTCTGCAGATCCGTTAACATCTGCTTTAATAATAACGTTTAATTCTTTCATTTCACCTTGTTTAATTTGGTCAAATAAATCTTCTAAGGTTACTTTTGTTGATGAACCACGTGATGCATCAATGAATGCTTGTTGACGTGCTTCTCCAACTTGACGCGCTTTACGCTCGTCTTCGAATACTAAGAATTGGTCACCTGCTTGTGGTACCTCATTCAATCCAGTAATTTCAACTGGTGTTGATGGGCCAGCGGATTCGATTTTTTCACCGATATCACTCATCATGGCACGGACACGTCCGTAAGTATTTCCGACAACAACACTGTCACCAACATGTAATGTTCCTTCTTGAACTAATAATGTTGCAACAGCTCCGCGGCCTTTATCTAATTGAGCATCAATCACCGTACCAAAAGCTGCTTTATTAGCATTTGCTTTTAATTCTTCAACTTCAGCAACTAATAGGACCATTTCTAATAAATCATCTATACCTTCACCATGTTTAGCTGAAACCGGTACGAATATTGTGCTTCCGCCCCAATCTTCTGGTACTAACTCATATTCCGTTAGTTCTTGCATGACACGGTCAGGATTAGCTGCCGGCTTGTCAATTTTATTAACAGCGATAATAATTGGAACTTCTGCTGCTTTTGCGTGGTTGATGGCTTCAACTGTTTGTGGCATAACCCCATCATCAGCTGCAACAACTAAAATAGCGATATCTGTTACTTCAGCTCCACGTGAACGCATGCTCGTGAATGCTTCGTGTCCAGGTGTATCTAAAAAAGTAACTTTTTTGTCTTCTTTTTCAATTTGGTAAGCACCAATATGTTGCGTAATCCCACCAGCTTCACCTGCTGTTACTTTCGTATGGCGAATTGAGTCTAGTAAAGTTGTTTTACCATGGTCAACGTGTCCCATAATCGTGACAACTGCTGGTCTTTCTTTTAAGTCTTCTTCCTTATCCTCTGTTTTATACTTATCAAAGTCTGTATCTTCAAGGACAATTTCTTTCTCAACAGTGATACCATAGTCTGAACAAATTAATTCAACGGCATCGTCATCTAGATTTTGGTTCTTCGTCGCCATGACGCCTAAGAACATAAGCTTTTTAATAATTTCAGAAACTTGTTTACCAAGTTTTCCTGCTAAATCTTCAACTGTTAATGTTCCACTATATGTGATGTGGTTAGGTGTTGCTTGTGGTGTATTCGTAACGTCCACCGCTCTCTTGTTTTTATTTTTATTTCTTCTACGTTTACCTTTCGGCTCGTTTTGTTTATGTTGTCCTTGTTTCTGGTCTTGCTTTTGATTTTGTTTTATGTTTTGATCTTGCTTTTGTTTATGGTTCTGTTTCTGGTTCTGACCTTGTTTTGGTTTATGAATTTGTTTCTGGTTCTGATTTTGCTTTTTATCTTGCTTCTGATGATTTTCTTTTTTATTTACTTGTTCTTGTTTTTTATCTTGTTTTGGTTTGTCAACTTGTTTTTTCTTGTCTACATTTGCTTGAGCAGATGCCGAATCTGCTTGCTCTTTGCTTTTGCCTTTAAATGATTCATCTAAACGTGATGCTTCTTCCGTTGTGATTGTTGACATATGGTTCTTCACATCAATTTTTAAACGGTTCAATTGTTCGATGACTTCTTTACTTGTTTTATCATTTTGTTTTGCGTATTCATATACTCTTATTTTACTCATACGTCCACCCCCGTCATTATTTATAAAAGTAGAGATTGAATCTTTTTTGCAAATCCTTGATCTGCAATTGCGATTGCAACACGTTCTCCTTTACCGATCGCATTTCCTAAAGTGTAGCGATCGTCTACTTCTATATAAGGTACTTTGTAATAATTACATTTATTTGTAAGTGTTTTTTTTGATCGTTCACTGATATCATTCGCTAATAGCACTAACTTAGCACGATTCGTTTGAATCTCTTTTATAATGAGCTCTTCGCCTGTTGCGATTTTTCTTGCCCGTGCGGCAAGACCGAGCATATTCAAATAGTTAGCTTTCATTTTTTATCAACAAGAGCAAATAATTCCGTAAATAGTTCTTCTGGAATATCTACTTGAAATGTTTTTTCTAATATGTGCTCATTTTTCGCCCGTTCGAATACTTGACGATCAATTGTTAAATATGCACCGCGTCCATTTAACTTGCCTGTTGGATCGACGAAAACTTCTTTTTCTTTATTACGGACGACACGAATCATTTCTTGTTTCGGTCGCATGTCATTAGTGACGACACATTTTCTTAAAGGTACTTTTCGTTTCGGTTTTACCATATGTGTGATCCTCCATTAATCGAATAAGTAATCTGAATCGTTTTGATCATCTTCAGGCTCATCAAAGCCTAAATCGAATGAATCATCTACTTCTTCTTGTTTCTCTGTTAAAATTCCTTCTTCACGTGCGACTGACTCACTTTTAATATCAATCTTCCAGCCTGTTAAACGAGCTGCTAAACGAGCGTTTTGACCCCGTTTCCCAATCGCTAAAGATAATTGATAATCTGGTACGATCACTGTCGTTTCTTTTTCTTCTTCATCAACGAGTACATCAATGACTTGTGATGGACTTAAGGCGTTTGATACGTAAACGACTGGATCTTCTGACCATTCAACAATATCAATCTTCTCATCGTTTAGCTCATTAACAACTGCTGATACACGTTGGCCTTTTGGTCCAACACATGACCCTACTGGATCAACGTCTGGATCGTGTGCATGAACGGCAATTTTTGAACGTTCACCTGGTTCACGTGAAATGGATTTAATTTCTACAATACCATCATAAATTTCTGGGACTTCCATTTCAAATAGGCGTTTTAATAGACCCGGATGTGCTCGGGAAATTTCAATCATTGGTCCACGTGTACTGTTTTCTACTTTCTTCACATATACTTTGATTCGATCATGTACATGGTAAGCTTCATGTGGAATTTGTTCCGAACGATCTAAACGTGCTTCAATCTTACCTAAATCAACAAAGGCAGCATTATCATCAACACGTTGAATGATCCCTGTCATCACATCTTCTTCACGATCGACATATTCATTATAAATCACACCACGTTCAGCTTCTCTAACACGTTGAGTCACAACTTGTTTTGCCGCTTGTGCTGCAATTCGGCCAAAGTCTTTCGGTGTCACCTCGATATCAACCGTGTCACCAACTTCATATGCCATATTCAGTTCTCTCGCTTCTTCTAGTGACATTTCAATTTTGTCATCTTCAATTTCTTCAACAACAGTTTTACGTTCGAAGACGTCCATTTTTCCTTTTTCTTCGTCAAAGACAACGTGAACGTCACCTGCATTTTTAAAGTTCTTTTTATAAGCTGAGATTAAAGCCGCTTCTAATGCTTCTAATAAGGTTGCTTTATCGATTCCTTTTTCTTCTTCTAAATAATCGATTGCTGCAAATAATTCGCTACTCATTTTTCTTTTTTCCTCCTCTTTACAGCATGACAGATAGTCGTGCTTTAGCGATTTTATCATAGGGAATAGTTACTTTTTTTCGTGTGTGACGGAACTTATAATCGATTGTGATCGTTTCATCTTCTACCTTCTCAACAATTCCTTCATATGCTTTCTCGCCATCAATATGAACATATAAGGTCACATAGACGTTTTCACCAATATTTTTTTCAAAATCTTCTAATGATTTAAGTGGGCGCTCTGCTCCAGGTGAGCTCACTTCTAAAAAGTAAGCGCCTTGGATAGGATCTTCTTCATCTAGTGATTCACTAATGAGTTCAGACATAATGCTACACTCATTTAAATCAACCCCACGGTCATTATCGATGTAAATGCGCAGAAAGCGTTCATTTCCTTCTGTTACAAGTTCTATGTCAAATAACTCATTATTTCGCTCTTCTAATATAGGAGTAATAATCGCTTCAACTTCTTGTAAAACACCTTGTTTCATTCTTCTTCCTCCTTATACAAATATTGTGGATACATCCATTCATTTCATACGGATAAGTCAATTATAATCTGTTTAATTCAACATAAAACCCTTGCCAGGAAAGTGGCAAGGGAACGTGTCGGTAAATATGAGAAAGAGTGGGAAAACCCACTCTTTACATGGTAAATCCGTTAAGCTATTTTATATTATAACATGTTTGCCATTGTTTGACAACTCATCATTAAAAGAGGGAAAGCTGGTTTTCATCAGCCATTCCATCAAGACATCCATGCTTATCTAAATAGTCTAAAACGGTCTTTGAAATTCGACTTCTTTCACGTAAATCTTCTTTCGATAAAAACTCGCCATCTTCACGAGCTTTTACAATGTTAATCGCAGCATTGGTTCCTAATCCTTCGACAATATTAAATGGTGGAAGGAGCTCATTACCTTCTACAATGAATTCTGTTGCATCTGAGCGGTATAGGTCAACCTTGCTAAAGCTAAAGCCTCTTTCACACATTTCAAGGGCAACTTCAAGAACGGTTAACAAGGTTCTTTCTTTAGGTGCTGCATCGTTACCACGTTCTTTAATTTCACGCATGCGTTTACGAATCGCATCTGAGCCACGAACCATCGTATCTAGTTCAAAGTCTGCTGCTCTAATTGAAAAGTATGCCGCGTAAAATAATATAGGATGATAAACTTTAAAGTAAGCAATTCTTACTGCCATTAAAACATATGCCGCTGCGTGTGCTTTCGGGAACATATATTTAATCTTTTGACATGAGTTAATATACCAATCAGGTACATTTTGTTCTTTCATGGCTTCAATCCATTCGTCTGTTAGGCCGCGTCCTTTACGTACTGATTCCATAATGGTAAAGGCAAGAGAAGCTTCAACACCTTGCTGCATTAAATAAACCATGATATCGTCACGACAACCAATTACTTCACCAATTTCACATGTTCCATTACGAATGAGTTCTTGGGCATTGCCAAGCCATACGTCTGTCCCGTGTGACAAACCTGAAATGATAACTAATTCAGCAAAGGTGCTCGGTCTCGTTTCTTCTAACATTTGCCTTACAAAACCAGTTCCAAACTCTGGCACTCCTAAGGTTCCTGTTGAACATTCAATTTGTTCCGCTGTGACCCCAAGTGGTTCTGGGCTCGAAAATATGCCCATTACCTTTTCATCAGCGATTGGAACGGTTTGTGGATCAATTCCACTTAAATCTTGTAACATCCGAATGACGGTCGGGTCATCATGACCAAGTATATCAAGTTTTAATAAGTTATCCTCAATTGAGCGATAGTCAAAGTGTGTCGTTTTCCATTCACTTTTTGTATCGTCCGCCGGGAATTGAATCGGTGTAAAGTCGTATATTTCCATTTCATTTGGCACAACGATAATCCCACCTGGGTGTTGTCCTGTCGTTCGTTTCACCCCTTCACAACCTGTCACGAGACGATCGACTTCAGCTGCCTTAATGTGCAAATTCTTATCTGATTGATAGCCTTTTACATAACCATATGCCGTTTTAGTCGCAATTGTTCCGATCGTTCCGGCACGGAAGACGTAGTCTTCCCCGAAAAGTTCACGTGTATAATCGTGAGCTCGTGGTTGATATTCACCTGAGAAGTTTAAATCGATATCAGGGACTTTATCCCCTTTGAAACCTAGGAAAGTCTCAAATGGAATATCTTGTCCATCCTTCTTTAAGGCTTCCCCACATTTTGGACACTCTTTGTCTGGTAAGTCAAAGCCACTCGCATATTCACCTTCAGTGAAAAACTCATTAAAATTACAATTGAGACATGCATAGTGGGCTGGTAATGGATTGACTTCCGTAATTTCGGTCATCGTTGCAACGAGTGATGAACCGACAGATCCACGTGATCCAACTAAGTAACCGTCAATTAACGATTTCTTCACGAGTTTATGGGAAATTAAATAAATAACAGCGAAACCGTGTCCGATAATACTTTTTAATTCTTTTTCAATTCGTTCTTCTACGATGGCTGGTAAAGGATCGCCATAAATAGACTTAGCTGTTTCATAAGTTAAATTACGGACGTCTTCATCTGCCCCTTCAATTGTTGGTGTATATAAATCTTCCTTTAAAGGAGAGATTGTCTCAATTTGATCGTTTATTTGATGTGTATTTGTCACGACAATTTCTTTTGCTTTCGCTTCATTTAAGAATGAAAAGGCCTGCAACATTTCATGTGTCGTTCGAAAGGCTGTATTTGATAAAGTGACCCTGTTTAACCGATTCCCTTTTTGAGAAGCAATTAATATTTCACGATAAATTTTATCGCGCTCATGTAAGTGATGCACATTTCCTGTTGCAAGGACTGGAATATTTGTTTTCTCCCCGAGTTCAACAATGTTCTTTAATGTATCAATAATTTGTGCTTCATTTTGTACATTTTCAAATTGAATGAGGTGATGATAGTTCTCAGGTGGCTGCACTTCTAAAAAGTCATAAAAGTTAGCAATATCAATCACTTCATCGACTGATTTTTGGAGCAAGGCATCAAAGACTTCTCCATCTTCACAAGCTGAGCCAATTAATAGTCCTTCACGATATTTACTCAGAACAGAGCGCGGAATACGTGGTGTCCGGTAAAAATACTTAATATGTGATAAGGAGACAAGTTTATATAAGTTCTTTAAGCCGATTTCATTTTGAACAAGAATTGTCGCATGGAATGGGTGTGAAAACTTATGTGTGTCCCCTTCATACATATGATCATTTAATTTACTTAAACAAGTAATCTCATCTTCTTCAAGGAGCTCGATTAATTTCCAAAACATATAACTCGTTGCTTCCGCATCGTAAACAGCACGGTGATGTTGTACAAGTTCAACGTTTAAATGTTTACATAAGGTATTAAGTCTGTGATTTCCCATTTGTGGGAAGACGAAACGAGCGAGTTCTAATGTATCAATAACCGAGTTAGCTACTTTCGGATAATCGATTTTCTCATAACCTTGATTTAAAAAGCCGATATCAAAGGTCGCATTATGGGCAACAAGAACACTATCTCCGACCCATTCATGGAACTCTTCTAAGACGTCACCTACTTCGGGAGCATCAACTAACATGTCGTCTGTAATGCCTGTAATTCGGATAATCGTATCAGATAAAGCTTGATGTGGATTGGCAAAACGTTCAAAACGATCAATAATTTCACCTTGATACATTTTGACTCCAGCAAGCTCGATAATCGTATCGTAAACAGGTGATAAACCTGTCGTCTCAACGTCAAAAACGACATATGTTTGATCACGTAGCTCCCCTTCGATTGGATTGTAGGCAATCGGTGCCCCATCATCGACAATATTTGCTTCAAGTCCATAAATCATTTTAATATCGTTTTTCTTAGCAGTTGCAAATGCTTCTGGGAAAGCTTGGACCCCATTATGGTCTGTAATGGCAATGGCTTCATGTCCCCATTTGGCAGCTTGTTCAATAAGTTTAGCTGGCCTGACGACTGCGTCAAGTTGACTCATCGTCGTGTGTGCGTGTAATTCAATTCGCTTCTCGCCTTCTGGTGCATCGTCAGTCTTTTCTTGAACGGACACTTGCTGGACATCATTGGCCATCATCGTTAATTCATTTGAAAAGCTATCTGTTTGGATGCGGCCGCGGGCTTTAATCCATATGCCTTCTTTAGCTGCAGCAAATTCGCTTTCATCAGTCGTCTTTGAGAACATTTTGATCTCGAGTGAGTCCGTATAGTCGGTCACTTTCATAATGAGTAAGTAACGGTCTGACTTTAACTTACGTAAATCAACTGCAAAGACATAGCCTTGGACGACGGCTTTTCGCTCCTCTTCAACGATTTCTTGCATTTGCATGAGGTCGTCTTGAATCGGTCTTCCGATAGATAGTGTTGTTGGAATGTCTGCGTTTTTCCCGCCGGTTTTCTCGATGATTTCTTGTTGCTTCTGCATCGTTTCTATAGCACGCTTCCGGTCTTGTTCAAGTGTTTTTTCGCGGAATTCGTGTAAGTTAACCGTTTCACTTTCTCTTATATCCAGGGCATAGCTTCCAAGTCCAACATTGTCAGTAAAGTGTTTAAAGCTATCTGTAAGCCGAGCTCTTAGTGCTGTCGTCTCAACTTTGTTCCTGCCATGAATAATAATGGCTGTTTCTGATAGTTGGATCGGTTGATTGAGTAAAAGTTCTCTCTGATTTGGGATAAGGTCTGGCGTTATTTTAACAAAGTAATTCCAATATTGTTGAATATCTTTTTCTGATAATATTTTAATATCCGATGTTAATGTAAAGGATACTTTTGTTTTAGCTATATTTTCAAAGCGTTCTTTTAATTTCGTAATAAATAAAGTATACCAGTCAAATGGTAAAGGTTTTTCAATATTTATGTAAAAGTGCATTAATTGCTCTTGTTCTTTCACAATTACTTTAGCAAGCGAACTGTTGGCGAAATATTCGCTGCGGTCAGCTTCTTCTATATGAAGTTGATCGAGTAAGATGGATAGTTTATCTTCTTTGGAAAGCGTCATGCTCTTATCCTCCATTCTAATTAAACATGTATCTTCCATTTTAGCATAAATCATAAGCGATGGTCACTCTTGTTCTCTAGTCCATTAAAAAAGCACCGAGCTCACTTAGCTCGATGCTTATCGCCTACATAAAGAGGCGCTGAATGTCATTCCATGTGACAACGATCATGAGTAACATGAGGAGCATAAATCCAATGACATGGACAAAGCCTTCATGTTGCGGATTGACTGGTTTTCCTCTAACAGCTTCAATGGCAACGAAGATGAGTCGTCCCCCATCTAAGGCTGGGAGTGGAACTAAGTTGATAATCCCTAAGTTAACACTGAGCATTCCTGTCCACATGAGGAAAGTAATAAAGCCAGTCTTGACGACTTGGTCTGTTGCATCATAAATACCAACTGGACCACTTAACATATCTAAGGAATATTGACCGGTAATTAATTTACCTAAACTATCTAAAATTAAGGTCGTTATTTCATATGTTTGTTTAAAGCCATTTGTAAATGATTTGACTAAGGATCGTTCAAGTAAAAGTTGAACACCGACTTGACCGACTTCTTCATCTAGTTCTTCAATATAATTAGCTCTTGGTACCATTGATAATTCTTTGGTTGTATCGTCTCGTTGAACAACTATTGTGATTGTTTCATTTGCACTGGCACGAACGACGTCTGTGAAATCTTCCCATTCATCGACAGTTTCACCATTAATCTCAATGACTTTGTCACCAGGGTAGACACCTGCTTCAGCTGCGACACCATCTGGTAGAACCTGACCAATTGTAGCATCATTTGCAGGGGTTCCTTGAATTAAACCGATTGCGATGAAGATGACGATTGCTAAAATGAAGTTCATCATCGGACCTGCGAATAATTGCATAGCCCGTTGGCCGACTGTTTTCGATGCAAATTGTCTGTCATATGGTGCAATTTGTGTCTCTGTTTCATCCATGACAAAGAATGCTTTTGGATCGACTTCAAAACGTTTGACCTCTTCTTCTTGATCCATTTCATAACCTTCGATAAATAAATCATGGTCCAGATCAATCTTGCTCACTTCGATTAAGTGGGCATCTGGATGTTTATCTTTATTATTCACAATAATTTTATGAACTTTATTGTCATCATTAAATAATAAGCCGATATGATAACCTGGATTGATATCAACAATTTCAGGGTCATCTCCAGCGACACGCACATAACCACCAATAGGTAGTAGACGGATTGTATATAATGTTTCATTACGTGTAAATGAAAATACTTTCGGTCCGAAACCGATCGCAAACTCACGTGCTAACATACCTGCACGCTTAGCGAAAATTAAATGTCCCCATTCATGCACGAATACGAGTAAACCGAACATGAATATAAAGGCGATGATTGTCGTCATACTTTCAACTCCTGTCTCAATAAAAACGGTGCATACATCATAGTGTATGTGAATATCAATTTAATATTACGTTAAACTAAATGAGTTGTAAACAATATAAAATGAGTGAGACGAATAAGACACTATCTAGTCTGTCTAAGACGCCACCATGTCCTGGGAATATATTGCCATAATCTTTAATATCATAATGTCGCTTTATCGCTGAGGCGACGAGGTCACCTACTTGGCCAACAATCGAGATAATCAGCGCTAATAAAATGATGATGCCAAAAGAAAAGTCTAATGGATGAATAAGTTGGAAAATCATTGCCACGATGATTGATAAAAGGAGACCACCGAGTGCACCGGCAATTGTTTTATTAGGACTAATGGCAGGCCACAGTTTTCTTTTTCCTAAAAAACGACCTGCAAAATAAGCGCCTGAGTCTGTCGTCCAAATGATAAATAAAACGAATAGTAAATAAGCTAAGCCTGTTTCACGTATATGAACTAAGTACATGACTGATGTACTAATATATAGTAAGGAAATGACTAGCCGTGAAGCTTCATCAAAGGTAAACTTATTTTTAGAAAAGACCATACTTCCGAATAAAACAATGACAAACAGGATCACTGCTTGTTGATTGCTTAGATAGATATTTTCATAAGGGTATAAGATATACCATAAAAAAGGTGCTGTTACGATAAATTGAGCGATTGTATGTTGTGGTGCAAACATTCGGATCATTTCATAAAGTCCGACTGTCCCTAAAAAGTAAGCGAGTAAAAGGAATGGTAAGTCACCAAACCAAACAATCGGCACGATGATGATTAATGCTATAATTGCTGTTATTAAACGTTGTTTCATAATATCGTCCTTCCTAGTAAGAAGATTAATCTTCTTCCTCTATGCCTCCATAGCGGCGTTGTCGTTTTTGATATTCTAAGATGGCTGCTTCAAATGTTTCTTCATCAAAATCAGGCCAGAGCACATCCGTAAACCAAAATTCCGTATAAGCTAATTGCCATAATAAAAAATTACTTAGTCTTTGTTCTCCGCTCGTTCGAATGAGTAAGTCTGGATCTTTTAGACAATCTGTATATAAATATTGCGATATCGTCGATTCATCAATCTCATCGACTTGGACGCTTCCACTATGTAAGTCCTCTGCAACTCGTCTAATTGCGCTTGTAATTTCATCACGACTTCCATAGTTTAAGGCAAAATTTAATAAGAGACCATCATTGTCTTTCGTCTTATTTTTTGCATAGTTAATCGCTTCTAATGTATGAGGAGGTAAGTTTTCTTGATTACCAAAGGTTTCTATTTTAACATTCATTTCCATCAGTTCAGGTAAATAAACGTGTAAAAATTCTTTGGGTAACCTTAATATGAAATCAACTTCAGGTCGTGGCCGTTGCCAATTTTCAGTTGAGAAAGCATACATCGTTAAAACCTTAACGCCATAACTAGATGCAGCTCTCACTGCGCGTTGAACTGCATCGACTCCCTCTTTATGTCCTGCAATACGTGGTAAATTTCGTTTAGCAGCCCAACGGCCGTTTCCATCCATAATGATGGCTACATGTTCTGGTATTTTTTTTATATTTTCATTTTTTTCGATCGTCTTTTTCTTTCTTTTAAAAAACGGGAATTTTAAAACCATCGGTACAACATCCCCCAGCTTTGAATTTAATCTTTTCGATAAACAGTCTTTTATTTTATAAATATCCAAGCAATCTATCATTTGGATACTTATGAAATAAAATGCCCCCTTATGACGAAGAGGGCAAAATAAAGTCTACCGACTATTAAACTTCCATAATTTCTGCTTCTTTTTCAGCAGCTAAATCATCAATTTGTTTAATGTATTCATCCGTTTTCTTTTGAACTGTATCTTGAGATGAGCGTAATTCATCTTCTGTCAGTTCAGAGTCTTTTTCTAACTTTTTAAGGTCATCATTTGCTTCACGACGGTGATTACGAATCACAACACGTGATTCTTCAGCAAACTTACCGACTACTTTTGTTAGTTCTTTACGGCGATCTTCTGTCAGTGCTGGGATATTAATACGGATTACATCTCCATCACTTGATGGTGCTAAACCTAAGTCTGCTTTTTGAATTGCTTTTTCAATTTCGCCAATTGACGATTTATCAAACGGTGAAATGACTAATAGTCTCGGCTCTGGAGCACCGATTTGTGCTAATTGATTTAAGGGTGTTGACGCACCATAGTAGTCAACAAATACATTATCTAAAATTGCTGGGTTAGCACGACCTGCACGTACTGTTGCTAGATTACGTGTATATGCTTGAACAGCAGATTCCATTTTTTCTTCCATTGTTTTCATTACACTATTTGCCATTAGAATTTCCCCCTAATTGTCGTTCCAAGTTCTTCACCTAAAACCGCTCTTTTTATATTGCCTTTTTCAGTAATTGAAAAGACGACTAACGGAATATCATTATCCATACATAATGATGATGCCGTTGAATCCATCACTTCAAGTCCTTCATTTAACATATCCATATATGATAATGTTTCATATTTAACTGCATCTTTATTCACTTTAGGGTCTGCAGAATAGACACCATCAACATTATTTTTAGCCATTAAAATAACTTCTGCTTCAATTTCAGCAGCGCGCAGTGCAGCTGTTGTATCCGTTGAGAAATATGGATTACCTGTTCCTGCCGCAAAAATGACAACACGTTTTTTCTCAAGATGTCGAATCGCTTTTCTACGAATATAAGGTTCTGCAACTTGCCTCATTTCGATAGATGTTTGAACTCGCGTAGGAATGCCCATTGATTCTAGACTATCTTGTAAAGCTAATGAGTTCATCACCGTTGCTAACATCCCCATATAGTCAGCATTAGCACGGTCCATCCCCATTTCACTTCCTACTTTACCACGCCAAATATTACCGCCGCCAACGACAACTGCAACTTCAACGCCTAGCTCTGCTACTTCTTTTACTTGTGATGCGATCGATTGGATGACTTGTGGTTCGATCCCGTATCCAATTTCACCACTTAATGCTTCTCCACTTAATTTTAAAACAATTCTTTTATAACGAGTTGTCATGATTACCTCCAAAAAACGATAATTTATATAATTACTTTATAGTATAACATTTACAAATAGGGAACACCATAAAGTGTCCCCTAAATTTGTCAGTTATTTTTTCATTTGGCTCATTACTTCAGCTGCGAAATCTTCTTCTTTCTTCTCGATTCCTTCTCCAACTTCGAAGCGTACGAAGTTTGCAACTTCTCCACCTTTAGATGCAACGTATTTGTTAACTTTTACGTCTGAATCTTTGATAAATGGTTGTTCTAATAAGCAAATACCTTCGAAGAATTTCCCTAAGCGACCTTCAACCATTTTCTCAACGATGTTTTCTGGTTTTCCTTCGTTTAATGCTTGTTCTTTTAATACTGCTCTTTCACGGTTAACTTCCTCTTCAGGTACGTCATCACGTGAAATATATTGAGGGTTAACTGCTGCAACGTGCATTGCAATGTCTTTTGCAACTTCTTCATCAGTTGTTCCTTCTAATAAAGTAAGTGCACCAATTTTACCACCCATGTGTAAATATTGACCGAATGCATCAGCATCTGTTTTTTCTAAGATTTCAAAACGACGGAATGAGATTTTCTCACCAATCGTTGCAACAACGTTGTTGACGTGTTCTTCAATTGACACACCAGCTGTTTCTAACGTTTGGCCTAATGCTTCTTCAATTGAAGCTGGTTTGTTTTTAACAACGTGCTCGCCTAATTCAACTAATAACTTTTGGAATAATTCGTTTTTCACAACGAAGTCTGTTTCACAGTTTACTTCGATAAGTGCTGCTGTATTACCTTCAACTGTAATGAATGTTGAACCTTCAGCTGCTACACGACCAGCTTTTTTAGCTGCTGATGCTGCACCACTTTTACGTAAGTAGTCAACTGCTTCATCCATGTTACCGTTCGTTTCTGTTAGTGCTTTTTTACAGTCCATCATACCTGCACCAGTAAGTTCACGTAATTCTTTAACCATTTTAGCTGTAATTGCCATTGATTATTCCTCCTATTGAAATTGACATTATTTTTTCTTTAAAAAAGGTGATAAAAGGTTATAACCCTTATCACCTTATATTTTTATATATTACTCTTCAGTTGTTGCTTCTGCAGTTTCTTGTCCTGCTTCTTCTTTAGCTTCTTCAGCTAACTCTACACCTTGTCTTCCTTCGATTACTGCATCAGCCATTTTACCAGTTAATAATTTAACCGCACGGATTGCATCATCGTTTGCAGGAATAACATAGTCGATCTCATCTGGATCACAGTTTGTATCAACAATTCCGATAACCGGAATATTTAATTTACGAGCTTCAGCGATTGCAATGTTCTCTTTACGTGGGTCAACAACGAAGATTGCGCTTGGTAGCTTCTTCATTTCTTTAATTCCACCTAAGAACTTGATTAGACGCTCTTTCTCTTTTAATAAGTCAACTGTTTCTTTCTTTGGTAACACTTCGAATGTACCGTCTTCTTCCATACGCTCGATATCTTTTAAGCGTTGGATACGTGTACGGATCGTTTTGAAGTTCGTTAATGTTCCACCTAACCAACGTTGGTTAACGAAGAACATACCTGAACGTAATGCTTCTTCCTTCACTGATTCTTGTGCTTGTTTTTTCGTTCCTACGAATAAAACAGTTCCACCTTCTTCAGATAATTGGCGTACAAAGTTGTATGCCTCTTCGATTTTCTTTACCGTCTTCTGTAAGTCGATAATGTAGATACCGTTACGCTCTGTGAAAATGTATTTTTTCATTTTCGGGTTCCAACGGCGAGTCTGGTGACCGAAGTGTACACCAGCTTCTAATAATTGCTTCATTGAAATAACTGCCATTTTCCTTTTCCTCCTTTGGTTTTTCCTCCGCTCGATTCATCTTCATATAAAACCTTTCGGCACCTTCATATGAATCCTCATAGCGTGTGTATTTTAACACCTATACTAAAGTACCACACTTTAGCAGTGAAAGCAAGCCCTAGAAATGATTTCCTTTTTCTTCAAGGGGTCATTTGTGAACAAGTTCCTTCACATTTATCATAACCGAAAAGAAGAGCATTAAACTCATCATTTGAATTTAATGCTCCATTGTAGGTTATGAACGAATTTTTTCTAATTCAACTAAGAAGTTTTCGTTGAGTACTTTAATATATGTTCCCTTCATTCCTAAAGAACGTGATTCAATAACACCTGCTGACTCTAGTTTACGCAGTGCGTTTACAATGACTGAACGTGTAATACCGACACGGTCAGCAATTTTACTTGCAACAAGCAAGCCTTCTTTTCCATCTAACTCTTCGAAAATATGTTCAATTGCTTCTAGCTCACTAAATGATAATGAACTGATTGCCATTTGTACAACTGCTTGGTTACGTGCTTTAATTTCGTTTTCTTCTGCTTCACTTTGTAAAATTTCCATTCCAACAACTGTCGCCCCATATTCTGCTAAAACTAAGTCATTGTCATTGAAGCTTTCTGTTAAGCGTCCAACAATAAGTGTTCCGAGACGTTCTCCTCCACCAATAATAGGCACAACTGTCGTTAAACCGTCTAAAAACAATTCCTTGTTTTCATAAGGGAAAATAGTATACGGGCTTTCAATGTCAATGTTTTCCGTCGTTTCTTGTACTTCCGCAATTCCTTGCATATACTCATCAGGGAAGCGACGCTCCTCTAACATAGCTTTCATATGATCACTTTCAATTTCTTGGCTTACTGCTACACCAAGTAATTTCCCACGACGACTCACAACGAAGACGTTTCCGTTAATGACTTCTGATAATGTTTTTGCCATATCGTTAAAGTTTACAGGCTTACCACCTGTCTGTTGTAATAATGAGTTAATTTTTCTCGTACGATCTAATAATGTCATCTTAAATCATCCTTTCATTTTGTTTATAAAATAAATTGACTTAAATCTTTGTTTTTCACAATTGATTGTAATTTTTCATCCACATATTGTGGTGTAATCGTGACTGTTTCTATTGTTATTTCAGGTGCTTCAAATGATAAATCTTCTAACAGTTTTTCTAAAATCGTGTGCAAGCGTCTAGCACCGATATTGTCTGTATCTTGGTTGACTTCAAAAGCAATTTCGGCTAATCGTTCTACTGCTTCATTTGTAAATTCGACTTTAATGCCTTCTGTTTCAAGTAAAGCCGTATATTGTTTTAACAAAGCATTTGATGGTTCTAATAAAATGCGCTTAAAGTCTTCAACTGTTAATTTATCAAATTCAACACGGACTGGAAAACGTCCTTGTAATTCTGGAATTAAATCAGAAGGCTTGGCCATATGGAAGGCGCCTGCTCCGATAAATAACATATGATCTGTTTTTACTGGACCATATTTAGTTGTGACAGTCGATCCTTCAACAATTGGTAAAATATCTCTTTGTACCCCTTCTCGTGATACATTAGCACTTTGTTGTTCTTTGCCAGCTATTTTATCAATTTCATCAATGAAAATAATACCTGCTTGCTCGGCACGGACGATTGCTTCTTGTTGAACATCATCCATATCGATTAACTTTTGCGCTTCTTGTTGCGTTAATACCGTGCGCGCTTCTTTTACGGTTAATTTACGTTTGGACTTTTTCGTCGGCATTAGTTGACTGAAGGCATCTTGCATATTCATCCCCATATTTTCCATGCCTGACCCTTGTAACATGTCAAACATCGATGGCGGTTGTTGTTCAATTTCAACCGTAACGAGATGGTCTTCAAGCTCTCCCATTTCAAGCAGCTTTTTTGTCTGTCTACGTTTTGTGACAATCGATTCATCTTCATCTTTTTCTTCATCTTCATCTGCTTCCATACCTGGAAAAAGCATTTCAAATGGATTTTGCGCTTTACGGTCTTTTTTCAATTTTGGAACGAGTAATTTCACGATTTTTTTATTTGCTGCCCGTTCAGCTTCTTCTTTTACTGTTTCCATTTTTTCATTTTTTACAATACTTAAAGATACTTCAACTAAGTCACGAACCATTGACTCAACGTCTCGTCCAACATAGCCAACTTCGGTAAACTTCGTTGCTTCGACTTTGATAAACGGTGCATCAACAAGCTTGGCTAATCGCCTAGCAATTTCCGTTTTACCGACTCCAGTTGCTCCAATCATTAAAATATTTTTAGGAACAACTTCGTCACGAATTGATTCATCTAATTGCATACGACGATATCGATTACGTAAAGCTACAGCGACTGAACGCTTAGCATCATTTTGACCGATGACATATTGGTCGAGTTTTTCTAAAATTTGTTTCGGTGTTAAATGAAGACTCACGACTTTGCGCCTCCTTCAATGACTTCGGTAATAATTTGATCGTTTGTAAAGACACAAATTTCACTTGCAATTTGTAAGGCTGCTTCTGATATGTCTTTTGCTGTTAAATTTGGTGAATATCGTTTCAAGGCACGTCCTGCACTTAAGGCAAAATTACCGCCTGAACCGATCGCTAATATTCCATCATCTGGTTCGATGACTTCACCTGTCCCAGATAGTAAAAACATCTGCTCTTGATTCATAACAATTAACATGGCTTCTAACTTTCGTAATACTTGATCACTACGCCATTCTTTTGCAAGTTCAACACTTGCTCGCATTAAATTACCATTATATTCTTCTAGTTTACCCTCAAATTTTTCAAATAAACTAAAGGCATCGGCAACAGAGCCTGCAAATCCTGCAACAACTTCTCCATTATATAAACGTCTAACTTTTTGTGCTTTATGTTTCATGACGACTTGGTTGCCTAATGTCACTTGTCCGTCTCCACTCATCGAACTTTGTCCATTATGTTGCACCGCAAATATCGTCGTCGCGTGAATATCATTACTCAAAGTACCACTCCTTTAAAACGATTATGCTCTCGGGTGTGTATTTTTATATACGTGACGTAATCGGTCTTTCGTTACATGTGTATAAACTTGGGTCGATGATAAATTTTCATGACCTAACAATTCTTGAACTGTACGTAAGTCTGCTCCTTCATTTAATAAATGAGTTGCAAAAGTATGTCTTAATTTATGGGGGTGAATATCGACTGTTAAGGCAGCTCGTTTAACGATTTGATCTAATATGTAGCGAATGCCTTGATCAGTAATGGCAATGCCTCGTGCATTTAAAAAAACAATGTTAGTCATTTCATGAGATTTTTTTAATAAAGCCTTTCGTCCATCATCGATATAAGTCTTTAAGGCCTCTTGTGCATATTCACCTATTGGGATAAAGCGTTCTTTTCTTCCCTTCCCAATGACATTGATCACACCCATATGATAATCAATTTGTTGTAATGTTAGTGAGACACATTCACTGACCCGCATACCTGATGCGTACAATATTTCTAAGATGGCCTGGTCACGTTGGCCCAATGCTGTTGTTAAATCACTTACCGTAAACATCTTTTCAAGTTCATCTTCATAAAAAAAACTCGGAATGTTTTTTTCCTGTTTCGGTAAATGAATATGAATAAATGGATTGTGTTCAATCACTTCTTCGCGTTCCAAAAATTTATAAAAGCTTCTTAAACATGAAATAATTCGCGACACTGATTTCCGTGAGAGTTCGCGATCATATAAGTAAGCTAAAAATGTTCGAATGTTTTGATAATCAACATCCTCTATTTTAGTTATGTTTTCTGTCGATAAAAAACTGTCGAATAATTCGATATCTAATTGATAATGTTGAATCGTTAATTCAGATGCATTTTTCTCAACGTGTAAATATGTTAAAAACTGCTCTAAATAAGGCTTTACATTTACCATGTCATATCTTCCTTCTCCTCATTTTGGAACGATTATAGCATAACATAGTTCATATCTTTCATCAATGCATTTGACGCAAGATTCAGAATATAGTCATATTTTAGAATTTTCTCTTATTTTGCACAAGTGTGCTTTTTTAACAATCCGTAATTAGTTTATATCTTGGTGTTGAAATGGTCAATATTTCTGTACCGTTCTCATCAAATTTTAATGTAAATGTTACAAGAAAGTTGCAAATTGTGAAAAAAGAGTACGAAATGCGTGATATAACACACATCTCGTACTCTTTTATCTTTATTTATTGTTCATCTTCTTTATAATCACATGAACTACATTTAATTTGAACGGTCTTTTTCGTCTTCTTTTCGACTAAATAATGGTCACATTTCGGACAGCTTCGGCCGACTGGTTTATCCCATGATACGAATTCACACTTCGGATATTGATCACAACCGTAGAAAATCCGATTTTTCTTCGATTTTCTTTCAACAATTTGTCCTTCTTTACACGTTGGACATGTGACACCAATCTCTTTAACGATCGCTTTTGTATTACGGCACTCAGGGAAGTTGGAACAAGCCATAAACTTACCATAACGTCCCATCTTATAAACCATTGGATGACCGCATTTTTCACAATCAATCCCAACTGGTTCATCTTTTACTTCAATGGTTGCCATTTCCTCTTCTGCCTTATCTAAGCGAACTTTAAAGTCTTGGTAGAAGTCATCAATTAACTTGATCCATTCCATTTTCCCTTCTTCTACTAAGTCTAAGTCATTTTCCATGTTAACGGTAAATTCAACATTCGTAATTTCTGGGAAAAATTCATCTAAGATGTCAATGACAATCTCTCCAAGCTCGGTTGGAACGAAACGACGTGAATCTAAGCCAACATAGCCACGTCTTTGAATGGTATCTAATGTTGGCGCATAAGTGGATGGTCTTCCAATCCCTTGCTTCTCTAATGTTCCAACTAAAGTTGCCTCCGTATAACGTGGAGGTGGCTGTGTAAAGTGTTGGTTTGGTGTCATTTCATCTGATTGAACTTGTTCACCTTCATTTAAATCAGGTAAAAACTTATCATCTTTCGCTTCTTTTTTATCTGATCCTTCAACATATACTTTCATAAAACCGTCGAATTTAATTTTTGACCCTGTCGCACGGAAAGTGACATCATCATGAACTAAATCAACTGACATCGTGTCCATCACAGCTGCTGCCATTTGGCTCGCTAAGAAACGGTCGTAAATTAATTTATAAAGACGGTATTGGTCTCGTGATAAACTTTCTTTAATTTTTAAAGGTTCTAACATGACAGATGTTGGACGAATCGCTTCGTGAGCATCTTGTGCTCCCTCTTGATTTTTACTTTGACGGCTAGGTCCAACGTAGTTTTTACCATATTTCTCTTCGATATGGCCAACTGCTTCACCACGTGCTACCGGAGAGATACGGGTTGAGTCTGTTCTCATATAAGTAATTAAACCAGTAATCCCGCCTGATTTGCGTCCTAAGTCAATCCCTTCATATAACTGTTGGGCAACCATCATTGTTTTACGGGCACGGAAGTTTAATTTACGTGCTGCTTCTTGTTGAAGTGTAGATGTAATAAATGGTTTAGCTGGATTACGTCGACGTTCTTTCTTCGTCACTTTATCGATTGAAAAATCGTTATTTTTAATTTTTGCTAATACATCTTTTACTTCTTGCTCACTATTTAAAGCGAGTTTCTTTCCATTTAAACCGTAAAACTTCCCTTTGAAGGTATCTTTCCCTTTGGCAAAGTCGGCTTCAATTGACCAGTACTCTTCAGGTACGAAGTTACGGATTTCTTTTTCACGCTCAATGATCATCTTAACGGCAACTGATTGAACACGCCCAGCACTTAGTCCTTTCTTCACCTTTTTCCAAAGGAGTGGACTAATATTGTATCCAACAAGTCGGTCTAAAACACGACGCCCTTGCTGGGCATCGACGAGATCATAGTCAATTTTACGTGGATGTTTAAATGATTCTTTAATAGCATCTTTCGTAATTTCGTTAAAGACGACTCGGCAATCTGAATCAACATCAACATTTAAAGCTTGCGCTAAATGCCATGCAATGGCTTCCCCTTCTCTGTCGGGGTCGGCTGCCAGATAAATACGTTTTGCTTTTTTAGCTTCTTTTCTAAGTTCTTTTAATGTTTCACCTTTACCACGGATGGTAATGTACTTTAAAGCATAGTTGTTATCAACATCGACACCCATTTGACTCTTTGGTAAGTCACGAACGTGTCCCATTGATGCGGTTACTTTATATTTTTTCCCCAAATATCTTTCAATTGTTTTCGCTTTGGCAGGGGATTCAACGATTACTAAATAGTCTGCCATTGTATTCCTCCTATATTTATAATGAGGCTCTTTTTTTATTTCAACTAAGTGAATATCTCTTTAACATTTTAACTTCCCTAATATTAGGGTCATAAAATTGTTTTGTCAAATTTAGTGTCTATTAAAGAGGGGAGAAATCGGCCATTTGCCTCAAAATATCTTCTCCATTTAAAACAAGTTGTGCCCCTTCTTGGATGAGCATATTACAGCCTTCTGCTTGCTCTTGTAAAGGCGATCCTGGCACGACATATACGTCTTTTCCTTGTTCCAATGCTTGATCGATTGTAATGAGTGAACCGCTTCTTTCTTTTGCTTCAATTAAGATCGTACTTTGGGCAATCCCACTAATGATTCGATTTCGTTCAGGAAAAAAGTACTTTCTCGGTTTCATGAAAGGTGGATACTCGGTTAATACGAGTCCTTTTTGACTCATTAATTGGAATAAGTAATGATGTTCTTTTGGATAAATAAAATGAAAGCCACCACCTAAAATAGCGATTGTATGTCCACCTTCTGCTAAAGTCATACGGTGTGCATAAGAATCAATGCCTCTAGCAAAGCCACTGGCAATGATCCAATCGGCTTGGACAAGTGGCTTCACAATGCGCCTTGTCTTTTCTCTTCCTTCATTTGAAGGCCTTCTCGTCCCTACAATACTGATTATCTTTTTACTTTTCAATAAATGTGTATTCCCGATTCCATATAAGACAAACGGGAAATCTGGAATATAACGTAATTGATGGGGATAAAGTTCATCGAAAAAAGTGATTATTTTACAGTATGCTTTCGTTTCTTTGACACGTTGATAAGTACGGTCATCATGTATGGCATGATAGAGACGATTAGCCTTCCCTTTATTTAATTGGAGTAATTCTTGTAAGTCACTCGGACTCGATGTGAATATAGCTGTAAAGGCATTCAATTGAAGAAGCCTTCTAAACATCGAGCGAGTCATATGTGGAATATGATGTAAATGAATGATGATTTCACGAATCTTTGTCATATGCTTACTTCCTTTCTTGTATTAAAAGAAGTATGGCAATGAGTTGTGAGGGTGTGGTCAATAAAAAAAGTAAGAACTGAGGAGTCAGTTCTTACTTTATCATTTTAATGTGTTTTACACTTTTCTGCAATACCTTCTTCTTCAAGCAGAGCGATCATTGTCTTACCCATTTGTGATGGTGACTCTGATACTTTAATGCCTGCATCACGCATTGCTTCTTGTTTTTGTTGTGCTGTTCCTTCACCGCCTGAAATAATAGCACCAGCATGTCCCATACGTTTCCCTGGAGGTGCTGTTGCTCCTCCTACGAAGCCTGCGACAGGTTTTTTCATATTATCTTTCACCCATTGTGCTGCTTCTTCTTCAGCTGTTCCACCAATTTCACCGATCATCATAACGGCATATGTGTCAGGGTCTTCGTTAAATTCTTTAAGAACATCGATAAATGATGTGCCATTAACAGGGTCTCCACCGATTCCAACTGCTGTTGATTGACCATATCCTGCTTGTGATAATTGATGTACTGCTTCATATGTTAGTGTACCAGAACGTGACACGATTCCGATATGTCCTTTTTTATGAATATAACCCGGCATTATACCGATTTTTGATTCTTCTGATGTAATAACACCTGGACAGTTTGGACCGATTAAACGTGTCTTCTTCCCTTCCATATAATCAATTACTTTAACCATATCCGCAATTGGAATATGCTCAGTAATACAAATGGTTAAGTCTAACTCCGCGTCTGTCGCTTCCATAATCGCGTCTGCTGCAAATGCTGCAGGCACATAAATAATGGATACAGTAGCACCTGTCTCTTTGACAGCATCTTCTACTGTGTTAAATACAGGTACACCTAAAATAGTTGTACCACCTTTACCAGGCGTTACGCCTCCTACAATCTTTGTACCATATTTGATCATTTGTTCAGTATGGTCCATCCCTGCTGAACCAGTAATTCCTTGAACGATTACTTTTGTATCTTTATTTACATAAATACTCATTTTCAGAAACGTCCTTTCTTCTTGCTTTTTTAGTAAAATGATTATTTAGCTTCTTGGACTAAGTGAACAATTTTTCTTGCGCCATCACCCATTGAATCAGCAGGTGTAATGTTTAAGCCAGATTGTTCTAAAATTTCTTTTCCTTTTTCTACGTTTGTACCTTCTAAACGTACAACTAATGGAATTTCTAATCCTAATTGTTTCGTTGCCGTTACAATCCCTTGTGCAATATAATCACACTTCATAATTCCACCAAATACGTTTACTAAAATACCTTTTACTTTCGGGTCAGATAAGATAATTTTGAAAGCTTCTGCTACTTTTTCAGGTGTAGCATCTCCACCAACGTCTAAGAAGTTAGCCGGATTTCCGCCTTCATATTTAATAATATCCATCGTCGCCATTGCAAGTCCTGCTCCGTTAACCATACAACCGATGTCACCATCTAATTGAATGTAACTTAAGTCATATTTCGACGCTTCGATTTCATTGCGGTCTTCTTCATCTAAGTCACGTAATTCTAAAATGTCCTTTTGACGGTATAATGCGTTGCCATCAAAGTTCATTTTCGCATCAAGTGCTAAAACGTCCCCTTCTTTTGTTGTAACAAGTGGGTTAATTTCTGCAATCATACAATCTTTATCGACGAAAGCTTTGTATAAGTTTAATAATAATTTAGCTACTTTACCGACAACGTTCGACGGGAAATTTAAGTTAAATGCTAAACGACGTGCTTGGAAACCTGTTAAGCCAACAGCTGGATCGATTTCTTCTTTGAAAATCTTCTCCGGAGTACGTGCTGCTACTTCTTCAATTTCCATACCACCTTCTTCAGAACCCATTAAAACGACCTTTTTCGTCTTACGGTCTAAAACAAGGCCAATGTAATATTCTTTGTCGATATTACATCCTTCTTCAATTAATAAACGCTTTACTTCTTTACCTTCTGGTCCTGTTTGTGGTGTAACTAATACTTTACCTAAAATCTCTTTCGCATATGCACGCACTTCATCTAAGTTATGTGCAACTTTAACACCACCAGCTTTACCACGACCACCAGCATGAATTTGTGCCTTAACAACTGTTACGTCACTATCGATACGTTTCGCATATTCAACAGCCTCATCTATTGAATAAGCTACATGACCGTTTGGAACGTTCACTCCGTATTCGCGTAGTATGTTTTTCCCTTGATACTCATGAATGTTCATTCTAACTGCCTCCGTTTTATTAATTCACTGCACTTACATTGTAGTAAAAAGAACTATATTAGACAAATGATAACACTTAATTATATAATGTGATAATTTTTTATTATGCTTTACATGTAAAATCGTTCTTTTTTATAATCAAGTACAGATGAATTTATAATTATTTCATTTTATTAATAGGTGCAAATGTACGGCGATGATAAGGGGTAATCCCATATGCTTCAATGGCTTCTAAGTGTTCCTTGGTCCCATAGCCTTTATTTGATGCAAAGCCGTATTGTGGATAGGCTTGATCAATTTCATCCATCAATTGATCTCGTGTTACTTTTGCTAAAATACTTGCAGCTGCAATCGACAAACTCGTTTCATCCCCTTTAATAATAGAATGGGTTTCATAGGGGAAATTATGTATGTCCATCGCATCTATTAATGCAAGATCTGGCTTCTTATTTAAATGGGCTAATGATTCAATCATCGCTTTTTTCGTTGCTTGATAAATATTTAATTGATCAATCTCATAATTATCAATGACAGATATGTAATAACTTTCTGCATGTTCCTTAATGTAATCGTAAAATGTAAGCCGCTCTTCTTCTGACAATTGCTTGGAATCGTTTAAACCGATTAATTGAAAACGGCGTGGTAAGATGACAGCAGCTGCAACGACGGGACCTGCTAGTGGGCCCCGGCCGGCTTCATCAACACCTGCTATTTTACTTGTCAGGTGTGTGCGATAATTAGCATCAAATGTCTGTAATTGTTTAAAGTGTGCTCGCTTCTTCTCAATCGCTTGCCGCTTCCGTTCATATGTAGCAATAAGACGCTTAACCCCTTTACGATCATCCGTCTTTAATTCGGCTAACTCATCCTCTGTTAACCTCGCTTGCTCTAGACGATCTTTTATCTCTTTAATTGTAAACTGTTTCACCGTCCTATATAGCCCCCTTTTTCACTCTCTCATTCTATTATAAATCATTGTAAGTCAATTTGATATAGTTGGCTTTCAAAAAATAAGATTTTTTTAGGTATTTTTCACTATTTATCATCTCTATTTTCCAAAGAAAAAAGCATTAAACTTCTTTAGAAGTTTAATGCTTAAGCCCCTTTATTCTGGGAGTTCTAATGTAATTCGACCTAACTTCCCTTGCCTAAAATCTTGTAAAACAAGTTCAGCTACTTTATCAAAATTAACCTGGCCCCCACTTTGCAAAGCACCCCGTCTTTTTCCAATTGTTTCAAAGACCTCCCACATATCATCAACATTGTCTAAACCATAACGTTCTTCTAAGGCATCTGGATATGTAAAATAAAGTTCTTCTAATAAATAAGCGACAACATCTTGTTCAGGGACAAGTTCATATTTAATCGTCCCAATGATGGCTAATTTTTTTCCAATTGTTTCATCTTCAAACTTAGGCCATAAGACACCTGGTGTATCTAAAAGCTCAAAACGATTACTCACTTTAATCCACTGTGGTATTTTCGTAATGCCTGGTCTGTCACCAATTTTCGCAATTCGCTTTTGAGCTAAGCGATTAATTAAAGTAGACTTTCCAACGTTCGGTACACCGATAATGAGAGCACGTACTGTTTTTCTTTCAATCCCTTTTGCTGCCCGCTTGTCAATAATTGACTCACTTTCACTTTCAATCATTCGAATCACATGGGCAATTTGCTTTTTATCATCTGCATTGACACTAATGGCATGATGACCTTGCTGCTCAAAATAATCTAACCATTTATTTGTTGCCTGTTCATGAGCAAGATCAGCTTTCATCATTAAGATGATTTTCTGTTTATGTTCTATTAATGGTTGGAGCAATGGATTTTGAGATGCAAGTGGTGCTCGCGCATCGACAAGTTCGATAACGAGATCGACGAGCTTTAAGTTCTTTTCAATTTCACGCATCGTTTTGGCCATATGCCCTGGATACCATTGAATCATGTCTAATCACCTCATCAATATTTTATTTAACAAAGCCAAATCGTTTGGGAGGCCAATAGACAAAACTCGTCTTTCCTACTATTTCGTCTTTATGGATGAGTCCTAACATTCGGCTATCTGTTGAGTCATTCCGATGATCCCCTAATACTAAATAATGATCGTCAGGAATTTTTTCATAATTACCGACTAATTCTTCTAAACGAAAATTCATTTGATGACGGACATAGGATGAGTCCTTATCTAAGTATGCTTCTGCAACATATTCGCCATTAATATATAAATCATCTTCTATCATGGCAACATGTTCGCCAGGTAAACCAATGACTCGTTTTATATAATCAGATTCCTCTGTTGCATGGAAGACGACGATATCGAATCGTTTAGGATCAAATAGATGATAAGTAAATTTATTAATGATCATTTGATCGCCTGATTGTAATGTCGGTTGCATGGATGGGCCGTCGACTACAATGGGTGACACGACGAACAAACGAAATAAAAATGCGACAATAACTGCAACAATGACTGTTTTCATGACTTGTGGCCATTCATTTTTCATATACAATAACCTCTCTTATGGCACATTTATGTTTTAATTCTCGTTGTTAGCGTATTTTATGTATAAAAAAAGAGCTTGCAGCATGTTTGCGAAGCTCTTTCTTTTTTCGTGATTTACATTCTCTCTTTAATACGAGCAGCTTTACCACGTAAATTTCTAATATAGTAAAGTTTTGCACGACGAACGATTCCGCGACGTGATACTTCAATCTTCTCGATACGAGGTGAATGAAGTGGGAATGTACGCTCGACACCTACACCATATGAAATTTTGCGAACGGTAAATGTTTCGCTAATACCACCGTTTTGACGTTTGATTACCATACCTTCGAATACTTGGATACGCTCACGAGTACCTTCAACTACTTTCGCGTGTACCTTTACAGTATCCCCAGGACGAAAATCAGGGTGGTCTGTACGTAACTGATCTTTTGTAATGTCAGCAATTAAATTTTGCATCAGTTATTCACTCCTTCCAAACTAATGCTCTTATCGATTTCGATAGCGGAACATCGTTTTCACGCTTAGTCACAACTAAGCACCCATATTAATATAACATAAGTTGTTTAAAATGCCAATACATTTCTAACTTTTCTTTTCACTTTTTAATTGGGCAATAAATGCTTGGTCTGCTTCTGTTAAGCTTGCTGTCTCCAGTAAGTCTGGACGGCGATTAAAGGTTCGTCTTAAAGCTTCTTCTCTGCGCCATTGATTGATTTTTTCATGATGCCCTTGAACAAGTACATCTGGCACGGTCATTCCACGAAAGTTTTGTGGGCGTGTATACTGAGGATGTTCTAATAGACCCGTAGAAAATGAATCTTCTTCTGCAGATGCTTCATTTCCTAAACTGTCTGGTAAGAGCCGGACAACACTGTCCATGATCGTTAAGGCACCAATTTCGCCACCTGTTAAGACAAAATCACCGATCGATATTTCATCTGTAACAATGGAGCGAATACGTTCATCATAACCTTCATAATGGCCACAAATCATAATGAGATGATCTTCCTCAGCTAGTTCCTCTGCCTTTTTTTGCGTGTAACGTTCGCCTTGAGGGCAAAGTAATATAACTCGCGGCTTTGTCTTAGCTTCCTTTTTAAGTGCATCAACCGCATCAAATATCGGTTGAGCCGTTAAAACCATCCCTTGTCCGCCCCCATAAGGGTAATCATCGACTTTTTTATGCTTGTTTTCTGCATAATCACGAAAGTTAATGAGGTCACAAGAAAAGACATTTTGTTCTTGTGCACGTTTTAAGATTGATTGTGATAAAGCCCCTTGGAACATATCTGGAAATAAAGTTAAAATATCTATTTTCATATATCTAACAATCCTTCCATAACTTCGATTGTTATTTCCTTTGCATCAAGGTCAACTGCTTTAACGACATCATCGATATAAGGAATGTAATACTCATCGCCAGCATCATTTTTTACAACCCAAACATCATTTGCGCCCGGTGATAAAATCGAGTCAACGATACCGAGGACTTGACCTTCTGTCGTTTTCATTTGACATCCGATAATTTCCCGATAGTAATATTCACCTTCTGGAAGACTTTCTTGTTGTTTTTCTGTTATATATAATGTTTCATTTTTTAAAAATAATACATCATCAATCTCGTTTAAGCCTTCAAATTGAATTAATAAAGCATTTTTATGTGGACGAGCATGGGCAATGACAAAAGCGTCATATGTGTCGCCTTGTTTGATATATACTTTTTCGCCTACTGCAAAGCGCTGGTCAAAGTCTGTTGATTGAAGCACTTTGACTTCACCTTTTACACCGTGTGTATTAATCACTTTTCCAATTACATACATTTCTTTCACCTATTCATTAATTTTAATGACGATATCATCTTTAATGATAATCGACTGTTCTTCTAAGATGTCATTCCAATCATCCCCAACACGAATATCTTGTAAGGAATGCACTTCTCCTTCTATAATTTCACTGCCAATTTCTAATTGGTCAAGTTGATCAAGTTTAAAATCGAGCATATCCATTTTCTCTTCTCGCTCTAGAATCTCTTCATGGAAACGTGTATCAATCTCCTGTGTTTTTTGTGGATGTTGTTTTTTCATTTTCAATTGTTCGAATTGAAGCTGATCACATTCTAACTGCAAGCGGTCTTTTTCCGTTTGAAACTTTTCAAAGAGTTTAGCTTTGCTCAATTCTGTTATCACTTGTTTAATTTGAACTGTTTTAATAATTTGCATGATTATCCCACCTATCTCTTGTATTTGCATACGTTCAGGTCGTTCATACATATACCCATATCATATCATGAAGTCTATACAAGAAGAAGTACGACAAATAAAAAAGCTAGAAAAAATCGCTTGCGCAATTTTTCCTAGCATGTTTCCTACATAATATCTAAATAAACTCGTTTGTTATTTTCAGGTTTACCTGAATAAACAAGCGTTCGAATCGCCTTAGCAATTCGTCCGTTCTTACCGATTACTTTTCCGATATCATCGTCATTTACTGTCAAATGATAAACAACTTTCGTAGGTTCTTCACGTCGTTCAACCGAAATATCTTCTGGATGATCGACTAAAGGTGTCACGATTGTCTCAATTAAAAATTTCATGTTATAACACTACTTTCTTACTTGATTTTTGACTCGTGAAACTTTTCCATAATGCCTTGACTTGAGAATAAGTTACGAACTGTGTCACTTGGTTTAGCACCTTTTGACATCCAATCTAATGCCTTATCTTCATCAATTTCTAATTTAACAGGCTCTGCAACCGGGTTGTAGTATCCAATCTCCTCGATTGAACGACCATCACGTGGTGCACGTGAGTCTGCAACTACAATACGGTAGAAAGGTTGCTTTTTAGCACCCATTCTTTTTAAACGAATTTTTACTGACATATTGTCCACCTCCACTAATTTTTATAATCTATTTTCTACAAAACATTTGTAAAAAAATTCACTGTAAAGTATTAATACCTTACACGACCATGTAATAATATAACATAGATTTTTTATCGTGTAAAGCATTTTTACATGACATTACATAAATGGTAGTTTAAAGCCGCCACGGCCCTTTTTACCCTTTTGCATATTGGTCATTTGCTTCATCATTTTTTGCATGTCGTTAAACTGTTTTAAGAGACGGTTCACTTGGGATACATTTGTTCCTGAACCACGTGCAATTCGTTTTTTACGACTAGCGTTAATGACCGACGGGTTTTGTCTTTCATCTTTAGTCATCGATTGAATAATAGCTTCGACATAGACAAGTTGTTTCTCATCAACTTGAACATTTTTTAAAGCTTTTTTATTAGCGCCTGGAATCATTGAAATAAGGTCTTCAATTGGCCCCATTTCTTTCACTTGGCCCATTTGCTCTAAAAAGTCATCAAAAGTAAATGACATAGTACGCATTTTTTCTTCAATATCTTTCGCTTGCTTTTCATCGAAGTTAGCTTGGGCTTTTTCGATCAAGGTCATGACATCGCCCATACCTAAAATACGAGATGCCATTCGGTCTGGATAGAATTCTTCCAGTTCATCTAATTTTTCACCCATACCGGCAAACTTAATCGGTTTACCAGTCATCGCTTTGATAGATAGTGCCGCACCACCTCGTGTATCACCATCTAACTTCGTTAAAACGACTCCTGTTACATCTAATTGTTCGTTAAAATTCTCTGCTACATTGACAGCGTCTTGACCTGTCATAGCATCAACGACTAAAAAGATTTCATCAGGATTAGCGACTTCTTTTATTTCTGTTAACTCTGTCATTAATGCTTCATCAATGTGCAAGCGACCTGCCGTATCAATTAAGACGTAATCATGATGGTTGTCTTTTGCATATTGTAAAGCTTCTCTCGTTATATCAACTGGATTGGCTTCTGTTCCTTTTTCAAAAACAGGCATATCTAATTGATTACCTAATGTTTTCAATTGATCAATCGCTGCTGGACGATAGACGTCACATGCAACGAGTAATGGTTTACGATTATGTTTTTTACGTAAGAGATTAGCTAGTTTACCAGTTGTTGTCGTTTTACCTGCTCCTTGTAAACCTGTCATTAAAATGACGGTTGGTGGTTTATTACTGACAGCAATTTTACTCTGGTCGCCACCCATTAAGCTAGCTAGTTCTTCTTGAACGATCTTAATGACTTGTTGGCCAGGTGTTAATGATTCCATGACCTCTTGGCCAACAGCTCTTTCTTTAATATCTTTAATAAATTGTCTTACGACTTTAAAGTTAACGTCTGCTTCAAGGAGTGCGAGACGAACTTCGCGGGCCATTGCATTAACATCTTGTTCGCTTACTTTACCTTTACCCGTTATTTTCTTTATCGTCTCTTGGAGACGATTTGAAAGTCCTTCAAATGCCATAGAAGGTGCCTCCTAGTCTATATTCTTTAATTCTTGGATGAGTTTAATACTCTTTCGGTCTATCTCTTTTAATCGTTCTTCAAGTTGATCATATAGTTTCGACCGTGCCTCATACTTATAATAGAGCTTTAAATTATCTTCATAACTTTCAATCACTTGCTCTGTACGTTTAATGTTATCATAAATTGCCTGTCGAGATACATTATTTAAGGTTGCAATTTCTGCAAGTGAGTAATCTTCTCTGTAATAAAGCTCCATATATTCTTTTTGTTTATCTGTTAATAGACCATGATAAAAGTCATATAACATATTCATTCTCGTCGTTTTTTCTAACAACCTAAACAACTCGTTTCTTTACAAAATTTACGATTCTAATGCATCTGCAAACAAGCCATAAACGAAAGCCTCTGCATCGAATTGTTGTAAATCATTAATTTGTTCTCCAAATCCGACCATTTTAACCGGAATGTCTAATTCATGACGAATAGCAAGCACGATACCACCTTTTGCTGTTCCATCTAACTTTGTCAAGACAATACCTGACACATTGGCAACTTCGGAAAATGTTTTTGCTTGGCTTAAAGCATTTTGTCCTGTTGTTGCATCTAATACAAGGAGTACTTCATGTGGTGCATGAGGTACTTCACGTTCGATAATGCGGTGAATTTTGTTCAGCTCATTCATTAAATTCACCTTGTTTTGCAAGCGGCCTGCTGTATCACAAATAAGGACATCTGCCTCACGTGACTTAGCTGCTCGAATGGCATCAAAGATAACCGCCGCTGGGTCACTGCCTGAACTTTGTTTAACAACGTCAACGTCTGCCCGGCTTCCCCATTCTTCTAACTGTTCAATGGCACCGGCACGGAAAGTATCACCTGCAGCTAAAACAACTTTTTTTCCTTCATTTTTCAATTGGTTAGCCATTTTACCGATCGATGTCGTTTTACCAACACCGTTCACCCCAACGACTAAAATCACTGTTAAATCATCTTTTTGATAGTTAATTTGGTCAATTGAACGGTCATCCCCATCATAATATAAGTCAACTAATTTTTCGGAAATGACTTCTTGCATCTCATTTGTATTTTTTATATTACGACGTTGCACTTCAAAACGAAGGACATCTACAAAGTCCATAACTGTATTGACACCGACATCTGCCATGATGAGTGCTTCTTCAAGCTCTTCGAAAAAGTCTTCATCAACTTGGCGATAGCGGGCAATTAAATCATTAAAACGCTCTGTCCAAGATGAACGTGTCTTTTCCATCCCTTTTTTATATGTTTCAGGTGCGACATCAATTTCCTCGGCTGTCTCTTCACCTTGAAGTTCTTCATCTTCATCTGTTTCTTGTTTCATAAATTTATTTTTTAACTTATTAAAAAAACTCATGTCTTTCTCCCTTTCTTAAGTGACATCTACTAATTGTTCGGCATCTTCTAAACGGACTGAAACAAGTCTTGATACACCCGACTCTTGCATGGTCACGCCGTATAAAACATTCGCCTCTTCCATTGTACCTTTTCGGTGGGTAATAACAATAAATTGTGTGCCATCACTGTAATGATTTAAATAATTTGCAAAACGAGCGACATTGGCCTCATCTAAGGAAGCATCTACTTCGTCTAGTATACAGAATGGCACTGGTTTAACACGTAAAATTGCAAATTGAAGAGCAATAGCCGTGAGGGCACGCTCACCCCCTGATAATAAACTTAAGGCTTTTTGTTTCTTGCCTGGAGGACTAGCGACAATATCAATGCCCGTTTCTAGTAAATTGTCTTTATCTGTCAATATAAGCTCAGCATGGCCACCACCAAATAACTTTTTAAAGACGTCTGAAAAGGCAGCTTGGATATCAGCAAACATGTGTCCGAAACGTTTGATCATTTCTTCATCCATTTCATCAATGACCTCGTGTAAGGTCGCCTTTGCTTCAAGGAGGTCTGTTTTTTGTTCATCTAAAAAGCTGTAACGTTCTAGTAAGCGATCATATTCTTCAATAGCGCCTAAGTTCACCGTACCTAGTCTGGCCATTAATTGTTTAATTTCTTCTACCTCACCTTTAGCTGCCACAATGTTAGCTACTTCTTCATATTCTTCACTTGCTCGTTCATATGTCGTAATATATTCAGTTTGTAAATGGTTGAGATGATTCTCTAAAGTAACATCTAAACGGCTCGCTTCGATTTCTTTCGCTTGAATGTGCTCGACATGTTTCTGGTGCAGGCGTTCTTTTTCTTTTAATTCACGTCCCATATCTTCCGTTTCTTGACTTTCCCTGCGACGGATTTGTCTTTTTTCTTCAATGAGAGCAGCCTTCTCTTCTCTTTCTGCTTTTAACTGATCGACTTGTGTCTTCATTGTTGCTTCACTGACATGCTCGGTTTCTAGTTCTTTAATCTCAGCTAATCTTTCTTTTAGATCATGCTTAGTCTCTTTTAAACTGCTTAATTGCGTCTTATAATCTTGGATCCGGAATTGAACGTTTTTTAAGCGTTCATTTCGTTCAACCATTTGTTTATCTAATTCATGTTTTTCTGCTTCTTTATGGCGACGTTTTTCTGATAGTTGGTCAACCTCTTCAGTGAGACGGTTAATTTCCTTTTCAGTTTGGTCAATCTTCGCCTTCATCTCTTCAGCATGGGCCGCTTTTGCTAAGAGATCTGCTTGTAATTGCTCTCTTTGGTCTTTATATTGTTTTTCTTGCATTTCATATAAGTGAACATCATTTTTAACATGACTCAGGTCACGTCTTTGTTGATCAAGATCTGCTTCCTGCTCACGTAAAGTTGACTGTGCTTTTTCAAGGCTCTCATTTAATTGAAGGTCAGCTTGCTGACGCTCTATTTGAGCAGCTTCTTTTGCTTCCACTTCTTGGGCAAATGCTTGTGCACGTGCTTTAAAATTTGCGACTTTCTCTCTTAAGTTCTTTAACTCTTTTTCTCGTGTAAAAATCGTTTGTTGATTAGCACGCTTCTTAGCCCCACCAGACATAGCTCCACCTGGATTAACGAGGTCACCATCTAAGGTGACGACACGGAACCTGCGGTTTGTTAATTGAGCGATAGCTGTCGCATCCTTTAAGGTCTCCGCTACAATGACATTTCCCATTAAATGATTGACGACTTTTCGATAAGTTTCCTTCGTTGATACGAGTTCATTAGCTAAAGCAACAAAGCCTTTAGCTTGCCTCACCTTATCAAGTAAACTGCTTGGGAGATGACGTTCTTGTAAAGAGGCAATCGGTAAAAAGGTCGCTCGCCCCTTATTTTCTTTCTTTAACCATTGGATAGCTGCACGCGCATGATCATCATGGGCAACAACAATATGTTGAGCCTGGCCACCTAAGATCGTTTCGATGGCAGTGACATACTGTGATTTCACATCAATTAAGTCGACGACAGCCCCATGAATATCTTTGATCTTTCCTTCTTTTGCAGCCTTTAAAATTTCCTTCACACTGAAAAAATAACCTTGGAAACTTTCTTTCATTTCTTCTAAAGTTTCTTGTCGTGAAACAAGGGTAGCAATTTGTTCATTTCCGGCATACAATTGACGACGCATCTTATCGAGTTCTTCGGCTTGGGCCGATAGATCCTCTCTAAGCTGTTGACGTTTTTCTTCTAAGCTTTTCACATAAGCACTTTGCTTTTTAACTGCTTTATCTAACTTTTTGACTTCATCTGTCAACTGAGCAAACTGTTCTTGATAGGAATGAATCGTCTGATCATCTGCTGCATGGTCTTTTTCCAAATGAGCTAGTTGTTCTTGTAAACGTTCATAGTCATTAGCATTCACCGCTTGCTCATTTAAATACTCAATATAATCCGACTTCAAATGTTCAATCTTTGCTTCGATATCTTGAGCCCCGTGGGTCAATACATATTCAATATGGCTGTGTTCTTCCTTTATCTTGCTTATATCTTTTTCAAGTCTTTCTTTCAAGGCCTCTTGTTCATTAAGCAAAGCTTCAACCTGCTCATATTGCTTTTCACTGTCACTTAATTGACTCTGGTAAGCTGTCTTATTTTCCGTCATATGTTTATAACGTTCAATCATGACATTACGCTTACCTTCCAAATGTTCAATCTGCTCGGTTAATTGGAGGAGCCGGTCTTGTAAGTGATTAACTTCCTCTTCTAATTCATGAAGATGTCCTCGCTTTTGACTTAAGAGCGCTTCTTCTTTTTGAATGCTTGCCTGCATCTGGACTTCTTTATCTTTGCCTACTTCAATGTCAGCTAATAAACTTTCCCACTGACTATGAACTTGCTTAATTTCTGTAATTAATAATTTAATTTCAACTTCTTTAAGTTGTGCTTGATAGTTTTTATATTTTGTCGCCTTTTCCGCTTGTTCCTTTAAAGGCGTCAGTTGTGTATTAATTTCATAAATAATATCTTCGACACGAAGTAAATTTTCCTTCGTTTCATTTAATTTATGTTCGGCCTTCAATTTGCGTTGTTTATATTTTAAAACACCTGCTGCTTCTTCAAAGATGGCACGACGTTCTTCTGCTTTAGAACTTAAAATGTCATCAATTTTCCCTTGGCCAATAATAGAAAAGGATTCTTTCCCTAAGCCAGTATCTGTAAACAGATCAACAATATCTTTAAGGCGGCAAGCTTGTTTATTAATATAAAACTCACTATCACCCGAACGATAGACACGACGTGTAATATTCACTTCTTCATAGTCGACTGGTAAGTGATTTTCTTTATTGTTTAAAATGAGGGCCACTTCTGCAAAGTTTAAGGCTGGGCGTGAATCACTTCCTTGGAAAATAATATCTTCCATGCGCTGGCCACGTAAGGAACGAGCAGATTGCTCACCTAAGACCCAACGAACGGAATCAATAATGTTACTCTTCCCACTTCCATTTGGTCCAACAACAGCTGTGATCCCACTATTAAATTCAATCTTCACTCGTTCAGCAAAAGACTTAAATCCGACAATTTCTAAGCGATTTAAAAACATACTTGCACCCCCTACCCTAAAAAAATATTCAATTGATTACGTTTGTCATATTTAGTCATATCGTATATCATTATAAATTATAAAGTGAACCACTTCTCGGAGGTGAATGATTTGGATTTAACAACTGCTTCAGAAGAAAATCTAGCATATCTTCTCGATAAAATTGGTGATAAATTAGATGTCGCTAACCGTATCATCGTTGATCCGAAAGATTATGATTTAAATCAATATGACGATTTAAAGTTTTTTTATGATCATATAAAAGAACGCAATTCTTTTAGTCCAGCTGAAGTTCAAGCATATGTTGACGAATTAAAGACTTTGCGTAAAGCATAAGAGTAAAGATGCAAAATAATAAGCCTTAGTCATTGTATGATAAATGTTCATATAATGATTTAGCAGCTTGTTGTTCTGCATCTTTTTTCGTTCGCCCACGTCCTGTCGCACGATGCTTTCCGTTCACTTCAGCTTCGACGACAAATTGTTTGTTATGTGAAGGGCCTTTCTCTTCTATAACAGCATAGGCTAGTTTTGCCCCTTTTTCCTTTTGAACGAGTTCTTGTAATTGTGTTTTATAATCCATCATATGCGAAAAAGCATCGCGTGAAATAGTCGGATAAATATATCTCTCCATAAACTGTAAACAAACGTCAAATCCTTGATCTAAATAAAGGGCACCTAAAAAGGCTTCAAATACGTCAGCTAAAAGTGCTGGACGCATGCGCCCACCTGTCCGTTCTTCACCTTTACCTAATAAAACGAAATCGTTGAATTGTAAGGTTTTTGCAAAGTGATATAAGGATTCTTCACAAACGATTGCCGCACGGAACTTAGATAACTCTCCCTCTGACATCTTTGTATATTTTTCATATAAAAACTCTGAAATTGTCAGTTCTAAAACAGCGTCACCTAAAAATTCTAATCGTTCGTTGTCGACGATTTGGTCTGTGCGATGTTCATTCGCATAGGATGAATGTGTAAATGCTTGTTGTAATAAAGCTTCATTTGTAAAGCTTACATGATAAGTCGCTTCAAATTTCTTAATGTCCATCTTGTCACCTCCTCTTTTCATTCATTCAAATAGTTGAAACGCCTCGCTAGTTTAGGCGAGGCGTGTCAATCAACTATATTTTATCACATTATTATTTTTAGAAAAACATTTATTGTATGTATGATGACATCATATTATTGATTATCCTCAATATATGTTACGACATCTTGTACAGTATCAATTTTTTCTGCGTCTTCATCTGCGATTTCTAAGTCAAATTCATCTTCAAGCTCCATAACAAGCTCAACAACGTCTAATGAATCTGCTTCTAAATCATCACGGAATGAAGCTTCTAATGTAACTTTATCTTCTTCTACGTCTAATTGTTCAACGATAATCTCTTTTACTTTATCAAAAGTTGCTGACATGGTCTTCACCTCCTTATAATAGAATAAGTTATTTTTTATAAAAATACAATCCTTCTTATATTGCCTTATGACATGACCATGCCACCGTCAACATGGAGGGTTTGGCCTGTCATATATTTACTATCTTCAGATGCTAAGAAACGCACAACACGAGCGACATCTTCCGGTTCACCTAAGCTCTTTAATGGGACTTGGTTTAAAATGGCTTCTTTTTGTTCATCATTTAATTCATCTGTCATATCGGTCGTAATAAATCCGGGTGCCACCGCATTCACTAAAATGTTACGTGATGCTAGTTCTTGAGCAACTGATTTTGTCAATCCGATTACGCCGGCTTTAGCTGCCACATAGTTTGCTTGACCTGGATTTCCACTTACACCGACAATTGATGCAATGTTAATAATACGTCCTGCTCTTTGTTTCATCATCGGACGTGTCACTGCTTTGGTACATAAGAAAGCCCCTTTTAAGTTCGTATTGATGACATCATCGAATTCTTCAGGCTTCATCCGCATTAAAAGATTGTCACGCGTTATACCAGCATTATTGACTAAAATATCAATCGAACCAAATTCCTTCGTCACTGTTTTAACCATTGTTTTCACATCTTCTTCATCTGCAACATTGGCTTGAATTTTAAAAGCTTGGACACCTAATGCTTTAATTTCATTTACAACTTCTTCAGCACGTGCTTCACTACCTGCATAGTTCACAGCAACATTGGCGCCACTTTTAGCTAATTCAAGTGCAATAGCACGACCAATACCTCGTGAAGAGCCTGTTACTAATGCATTTTTACCTTTTAAGGACATCTTATTCCTCTCCTTTATACCAAGTGATGAATTTGTCTAATGATGCTTGATCGTTTACAGCGAATGTTTTCGTTTTACGGTCAATTTTTCGAACGAGTCCACATAAAACATTGCCTTCCCCTACTTCTACAAAAGCATCTATCCCTTTGTCAATCATTTGACGAATCGACTCTTCAAAACGAACCGATGAATACAGTTGTTCAACAAGTAGTTGTTTAATCGTCTCTTGATCTTGAACCGCTTCAGCTGTCACGTTAGCATAGACAGGGATTTTGGCATCTTTTGTTTCAATTCCTTCTAAAAATTGAGCAAACTCTTCACTTGCAGCCTTCATATAACTTGAATGGAAGGGGCCACTTACATTTAACGGTAAGACGCGGCGTGCGCCTTTTTCTTTTAAAGGTTCCATCAGTAAATCAATACCCTTTTTTGAACCTGAAATAACAATTTGACCCGGGCAATTTAAATTAGCTAAATTGACAACTTCCTCTTCTGGTAAGCTTTGAATGACTTCCTCAATTTCTTCAGCTGATAAGCCTAAAACAGCAGCCATTGTTCCTTGACCTTTTGGTAAGGCTGCTTCCATTAATTGTCCACGCTTTTGGACAAGACGTAGGGCATCTTTTATTTCAAATGTATCCGCTACTGTTAAAGCACTATACTCTCCTAAGCTGTGACCTAAGACCATGTCTGCTTCAATGCCTGCTTTTTGTAAAGCCATATAAGCTGCATAACTACTTAATAAAAGAGCCGGCTGGGCATTTTCTGTTAAGGTTAAGTCTTCTTGTGGTCCTTCAAACATTAATTGCTTCAAATCGAATTGTAAAGCATCGTTAGCTGCTTCGTACAATTGTTTAACTTCATCACTTTCATCATAAAAAGCTTTTCCCATACCTACCTTTTGTGATCCTTGACCTGGGAACATGAAGGCAATTCGTTTCATTCTTTTTCCTCCTCAAGATCGACATCTAATTGTTTCATTGTATCGTTAATAGTCGCTGTCATATTTTGCTCAACCATATCAACTGTTTGACGAATGGTATGGTAAATGGCACGCGCATTTGATGAGCCGTGCGATTTAACGACTGGTGCACTTAAGCCAAACAAGGCAGCACCCCCATATTCGGGGTAATCGAATTTTTCTTTTAATTGACTTAAATCATTTTTCATTAAGCCTGCTAATATTTTTGTTTTTAAAGATCCCATTAAGGTCTCTTTCAACATAGACATAACACTTAAAGCTGTTCCTTCAAGTGCTTTTAAAGTAATGTTACCACTGAAGCCATCTGTTACAACGACATCTGCAACCCCTTCTAAAAGGTCCCGTGATTCCACGTTCCCAATAAAATGAATGGGTGCTTCTTTTAGGAGGTCATAAGCTTTCTTCGTCGTTTGATTTCCTTTTCCTTCTTCTGTTCCAACGTTTAATAAACCAACACGTGGGCGATCGATCATGCGAACCTTTTCAGCATAGATAGACCCCATAATCCCGTATTGGAGTAAATTTTCTGCCGTTGCATCGACATTAGCTCCCGCATCTAAAAGTAAAAAACCTTTTCCATCTAAAGTCGGTAAAGTTGGGCTTAAGGCTGGTCGTGAAATACCTTTCATGCGGCCAACAATAAATAAACCTGCAACAACGAGAGCGCCTGTATTACCCGCTGATATACATGCATCAGCTCGCCCTTCTTTTACTTCTGTTGCAGTTAAAACGAGTGATGAATTTTTTTTACGGCGGATAACCCGTGTCGGTTCATCGTCACCTGTTACAACTTCATCTGTATGTAAAATGGTCACCCGTTCATCGTTTGTTAAATATTTTTTTATAGCAGCTTCATCTCCAACAAGTGTCACTTCAAGCTGCTTCATTTCTTTAACAGCATCCATGACCCCTTGTACGACTGCTTCTGGGGCGTTATCGCCACCCATAGCATCTATTGCAATTCTCATTTGGCTTGCTCCTCTTTTCGATTTGAGCGATACATTAAAAATGTACCTTGAAATACGAGCTCATTGCTTACATAGCTTTTGACAATAATCTCGGTATTGTCATGCTGATCTTGACCAATCACTTCTGCTTTCGCAACGACTTGTTCACCAAGTTTTACTTGACGCTCAAAGCTTAAGTTAGCTGTTTTTGTTAAAGCGACTTCTTCGTCGATTAAGGCAACAGCAAGTGAGTTTGCTTGGGCAAATAGATGGTGGCCACGTGCAATATGATTGCGTTCAAAGACTTGTTCTTCTTGAATGGTCATAATTGATATAGCACGTTCTTCAAGTTGTAAGTCAATAATGTCGCCAATGACTTCTTCAACAGCTAATGACTTAACCGTTTCATTCCACTTCCCTGTTGCCATATGTTTAATGCGTTCACGTAATTCTGGTATTGATAAGGCTAAGCGATCGAGACGAATCGTCTGGATGCTAACATTAAATTTGTCTGCTAAATCTTCATCTGTAATAAATGGTGTTTGTTCAATTGTTTCTTTTAATAAAGTTTGTCTTTCATGCTTTTTTAATTTCATTTTATCAATCCTACATATAATTTATGACTAGGTACTAATAGTAATATATAACATGACATATAAATATGCAAGAATAGTTTTAATCGAATTGGTCGGTGAAGACGGCATGTTCTTCGACGATTTTTTTCAAGGCAGCATAGGCGGGTTCGTTAATGAGGCCATTATAAATAATATTGGCTGCATCTTCTCTTGCAACATCGAGTGCCCGGTAGTCGTGAACGATATCTGCTACTTTAAAGTCTGGCACCCCACTTTGTTTGTTTCCAAAAAAGTCGCCCGGTCCTCGTAATTTTAAGTCTGCTTCTGATAATTCAAATCCGTCATTTGTTTCGGTCATAATTTGCATCCGTTCTTTACCAACCTCACCCTTAGGCTCAGCGATTAAAATACAGTAACTTTGTTTGCTACCACGTCCAACTCGTCCTCTTAATTGGTGTAATTGTGATAAACCAAAGCGGTCTGCATTCACGATGACCATTGTCGTTGCGTTTGGAACGTTGACACCGACCTCAATGACTGTCGTTGATACGAGAATTTGGATCTCATTGTTAGCAAACTGGCGCATCATCTCTTCTTTTTCCTCTTGATTCATCCGTCCGTGTAATAAACCTACCTTAATATGCTCTGGGTAAAACTGAATTAAATTGTTAAATAGATCGATGGCATTTTGATAATCAAAGGCTTCTGATTCTTCAATGAGTGGTGTAACAATATATGCCTGTTCGCCTTTCTCAATGTTTTTTTGGACGAATGAAAGGACCCGATCAAAATAACTTTCCGTCACCCAATGTGTTTCAATTTCTTTTCGGCCGGCTGGTAATTGTCTAATCGTTGATACGTCAATATCCCCAAAGGCTGTAATCGCTAATGTACGGGGGATCGGTGTTGCGGTCATAAATAAGACATCAGGGTGAATCCCTTTTTTACGTAACATCCGTCTTTGTTTAACACCAAAGCGATGCTGTTCATCAATAATGATGAGGCCTAAATCTTTAAAGATAACTTCCTCTTGAATGAGCGAGTGTGTTCCGATGACAATATTCGCTTGACCAGAGGCAATTTCCTCTAAAATGGCTTTCCGTTTCTTCCCTTTAATTGAACTTGTTAATAGGACGATATGCATGCTATCGTCAAACATCTCTTTTAATGATGCAAAATGTTGTTCAGCTAATATTTCTGTCGGCACCATAAAAGCACCTTGACTCCCACTTAAAACCGTGGCATAAAGGGCAATGGTTGCGACTGCTGTTTTCCCTGAACCAACATCCCCTTGGAGCAAACGACTCATTTGATAAGGTGCTCGCATATCTTTTAAAATATCTGTTAACACTTTTTCTTGATCGTCTGTTAATTGAAAAGGTAAGCTTGCCTTATATTGCTCCACTTTATCTTGAGGGAAAACTTGGATATGGCCTTCATTCGTTTTTCTATTTTTATCTTTTAAATAATGGAGTTTCAATTGAAATAATAAAAATTCTTCATAAGTAAACCGGCGTTTAGCATGGGCAAGTTCAAGCTTATTATGAGGCAGATGAATTGCCCTAATGGCATCAGCTCGGTTTGGGATTTTATAATCTGTTAAATAGTGCTCTGGGATGATTTCCTCTATCTTGCTTGCATAGAGATCGACTGCTTGTTTCATTATTTTTTTAAATTGAAACATTTTTAATTTTCCTTTTAAGGAATATAAAGGGTCGATCGTTGTATCTGATTTCGGCTGACCTAATTTATATGTTTTCACTGTAATTTGTAAGCGGTGTGCATCCCATTTTCCAATTAAAGTGACTGTTTTGCCTGGTGTTAAATGGTTTTTAGCAAAGGTACGATTAAAAACAACCGCTTTAACCGCTGCTTCCTCCACTTGGATAGCAACGGTTAAGCGGGATACTTTACCACGAAATGAAACAGATGGAGGGTGAATGACCTTTCCGACTAGAGTCACCTCTTCATCATGGACGAGTTCTGAAAGTGGTTTCACTTCATTCATTTCATAGCGATATGGAAAATAATTTAATAAGTCTTCAACGGTTTCAATTCCCATGAGCTCAAGGTCGGCTTTCGTTTTTTCACCGACCCCTTTTAATTTTTCTACATTGACTGCTTCCATTCCATCCACACTTTCTTCATTAATAACTTCAGCTATTTAAGATGTCATGCCAAATAACTTTTCACGCATGAAACGACCTGTCGGTGTATCTGCTAGACCACCTTCACCTGTTTCTCGTAAAGCACTTGGCATTGTTTGACCAATTTTATACATGGCACCAATGACTTCATCACACGGAATGCGGCTCTCAACACCAGCAAGTGCTAAGTCTGCTGACATGATCGCTAAGGTCGATCCACCTGCATTTCGTTTCACACATGGCACTTCGACAAGACCTGCAACCGGATCACAAACGAGACCTAGCATATTTTTCAAGGTCATGGCAAAGGCATGTGAACTTTGTTGTGGTGTTCCCCCAGCCATTTCAACAAGAGCTGCAGCTGCCATGGCACCTGCTGAACCGACTTCAGCTTGGCAGCCCCCTGTTGCTCCTGAAATAAAGGCATTGTTTGCGACGACCATACCAAATGCCCCGGTTGTAAATAAAAAGCGAAGCATGTCTTCACGGGATGCCTTTAATTTATCTTTTACTGAAAATAAAACGCCTGGCACACAGCCAGCACTTCCGGCTGTTGGTGTGGCACAAATTATCCCCATAGCTGCATTCACTTCATTGGTACCCATCGCCTTACTGACAGCATCTAATAAAATTGGACCTGATAAAGTCTCATGATGCTTCATATATTCCTGAACTAAAACAGCATCACCACCAGTTAATCCAGTAACAGAGGTGACACCTTCTAATGCTTTTTCTATCGCTTCTTCCATCACTTTTAAGTTGTCATCCATTTGTGCCATAATCTCTTCCCGGCTTCTTTCTGTCGTTTCCATTTCTTGACGAATCATCACTTCAGAAATTGGGATTTGATGTTTTTCGGCTAATTCGACTAGTTGTTCGACTGTACGAAAGATCAATGTTCATTCCTCCTATCCATCAATTTTAGCTACTTTTAAGACATGTGCTGCCTCTTTAATTTCATCAATGACAGTTTGACTTGCATTCCCATCTACTTCAATGACCATTAAAGCTTCTTGACCGACATCTTTACGATTCACTTCCATATGTCCGATATTCAACTTGTGTTTAGCTAAAATATCTGTCACAGATGCAATTGTTCCGTGGCGATCATTGTGCATAATTAAAAGTGCCGGATGGTTCCCTGATAAGCGTAAGCGAAAGCCATTCAATTCAACGACTTCGATTTTTCCGCCACCAATGGATTGACCGACGACTTCAATTTCAGTTTGACCTGTTCCTGCATGAATCCGGGCTGTATTTGGATGGTCAACCGAACCATTTTCTTCGACAAATTGGATATCGATGCCTTTATGATTTGCTTCTTCGAGTGACAAACGCATCCGTTCATCGTTTGTTTCATAACCTAATAAACCACCGACAAGAGCAAAATCCGTTCCATGCCCTTTATAAGTTTTAGCAAAAGATTCATATAAATAAATCTTCGCCCATGTTGGTTCTTCATTTAATAAATAACGTGTGACAAGGCCGATACGTGCTGCACCAGCTGTATGTGAGCTAGACGGTCCGACCATGGTTGGACCGATAATATCAAATACAGAATTAAACTTCATGTTAGGGGCCCCCTTTTCACTTAAATAAAACGCTTTCCTTACTTCCTATTATATCAAATTATACCATGTTCCGTCACATTGAATTAAGTAGAAGGAATCCGTTTACATGGTAAATTAAAAAAACACGAACAAGATGACGGCAATTAGCCGGTCTTCACCTTATTCGTGTCTTACTTTATTTCTTGTTTTCATAAGCAATTGTTTCAAGGCAAGCTTCATATAAAACATCAATCCCTAGTTCAATTGCTTCGTGATTAAAGGTCATATACGGATCATGTAAGCCTGGTAATACATCTGCCCCTAAACCTAACATCGTTGCTTTCAAGTGTGGGCGTTCAATCGTATAAAAATGAAAGTCATCTGCCCCTGGTGTGATGATTCGTGGCAAGGCTGCTTTTTTAGTTGCCTTTTCAATACCACGTTTCATTAATGCTTCTGCATCTTCATTAATGACAGCTGCTGGGACATAATCATCTAATTCATATGAAATTGCAACACCGTAAAGCTCGCTCATAGCATGTAAGATTGCTTTTACTTTCTCTTGTAATAAGTCCATCATCTCATTCGTCTCTGCTCGTAAGTCTAAGCCGAATGTCGCATGTCCGGGAATAATATTTAAGTTATTCCCCCCTGCTTGTAAGTGAGTCATCTTAGCTGTAGCGGCTATATGTGGATCCGTATGGATCATACTCATATGGCTAACAATCTTGCTTGCTACTTCAATCGCATTAACGCCTTTATGTGGGCGAGCACCATGATGATCAGACCCGCTTATTTTTCCTTTTATAAAAACACATGAACCATGCTGGATACCTGTTGCACAATTCGGGAAGCTCGTTTCATCTTTCGGGCGTAAATGGACACCGTAAAAGTAATCTAAGTCATCAACTGCCCCTTCTTTAACGACACTTAAGGAACCATTTCCTAGTTCTTCTGCTGGTTGGAAAATTGCTCGGATAAGTCCTTCTTGATGATGGTTTTCTTTGAGGCGCATCATTAAGCCTGTGACGATCGTCATATGGGCGTCATGGCCACATGAATGGTTCGCCTTCATTTCCCCATTCACTTCTTGCCAAAGGGCGTCCATATCTGCACGAACCCCTATTTTTGGTGAGCCTTGCCCAATGTCGACATAGAAGCCTGGACAATTTTTAAAGCGAACAGGTTGAAAACCTGCATCTTCAAATAATTGAACGAGGTAATTGGTTGTTTCTATTTCTTCAAAACTTATTTCTGCGTTTTCATGTAAATGTGTAAATAAATCTTTTAAATTAATCATTTATGATACCCCCAGTTGTACGGCTACGATTAAAGCAATGGCTGCAATCGCAATCCAAATTAAAACTAATTTCCAAATAAATTTAACCCAACGCTCATACGGAACCCCCGCAATTGCTAGGTAGCCCATTAATGAAGCTGATGTTGGTATAATTGAGTTCGTAATCGCATCTCCATATTGGTAGGCAAGGACAGCCACTTGACGTTCAATCCCTAATAAATCAGAGATTGGCACCATAATGGGCATCGTCGTTGCCGCTTGTCCACTTCCAGATGGAATAAAGAAGTTAACGATGACTTGAACACCGAACATACCAACGGCATTAAAGGTTGGTGACAAGTTCGAAATTAATTGGACAAGTCCATAAACCATTGTATCAATGATAACCCCGTCCTGTAAAACGACTAAAATAGCACGGGCAAATCCAACAATTAAGGCACCAAAGACAACCATCTTCATTCCTTCAACGAGCGATTCAAAGGTTTTGTTAATACCTAAGCGGCCAATTAAACCAGAAATGAAACCAACAATAATAAAGTTAGCTGCTAGCTCATCTAAAAACCAATCTAATTTAAAGACACCATACATATTAATTAAAATACCTGCTGCCAAGGTTAATAAAACGAGTGCATGACGTGTTGAAAATTGGTCAAATTCTTCACCTAATTCTTCAATACTCGCCTTGCCGATGCGTTTTTCATAATCATACATAATACTTTTACTTGGGTCGGCTTGAACTTTTCGCGCATATAATAAAACATATGTAATCGCAATGAATAAAATAAGAACATAAACGACAGTACGGAAACCGATGCCTGAAAAAAGTGGCACTTCTGCGATTTCTTGAGCGATTCCAACGGTAAATGGATTTAACATCCCTCCGATAAAACCACTGGCTGCTCCAAGTGACACCATGGCCGTTCCAACAATGGTGTCGTAGCCAAGTGCTCTGGCAATAGCAATTCCGATAGGAACGAAAATAATCGTCTCTTCACTCATCCCAGTAGAAAATCCTAAGACTGAGAAAAGCGCCATAGATAAGGGTATGAGTAACACACTCGAATCTTTCATTTTTAATACAAGGGCATTAACTCCTGATTCGATAGCATTTGTTGCTCGAATAATACCAAATGCACCACCAACTAAAAAGATATAAAATATAATACGTGCCCCTTCTTGCATACCTAAGGGGATGGCTTTAAACATGTCGAATACATTGACAGGCGCTTGTTCAACATGATGGTAACTGTCATCGACAACGACAACCCGTGTGCTACCAGAGTCCATTACTTCTTCAACACGTTCGAACTCGCCTGCTGGGACAAAATAAGTTGCGATGGTTGCTAAAATGATAATGGCAAAAATAATTGAATATGTATGGGGGATAACCCATTTCTTTTTCTGCGATGTTTGCTCCACTTGTGACACTTCCTCTTTGTTGTAATAAAATCTTAGCTCTTTTTAAAAAAACAGAACGTCTCTATTCTACAAAGTTTTTGCTCATTATACAAATGTTTATAAGCTATTATGCATATTTATAAGTTCACAAATAAAAAAAACGTTATGAACACATCAGTGCTCATAACGTTTTTGAACTAGTTTACCATAATAATAAATGAATAGATTGGCTGTCCACCATCAATTAATTCAATATCTAACTCATCTTCAAATAAATGTTCAACATAAGCTGAAATGGCTTCTTTTTCTGCCTCAGTGACATCGTCACCGAAAAAGACCGTAATAATTTCGTCTTCATCTTCATCAACAAGCTTGTCGATCAATTGTTTTGCTGTTGCCACTTTATCTGCTGCTGTCGTTACAATTGTCTCGTCTGTTAAGCCGATGAAATGATCTTTTTTCACGTCAATATCATTAATAACTGTATCACGAATAGCGTATGTAACAGATCCTGTTTTCACTTCTTTAACAGCCTCTGTTAATGTTTCAATACTCTCTTCAAGTGATGCTGTTTCATCAAATTCTAAAATAGCATGAATCCCTTGTGGAATTGTTTTTGATGGGACAACAATTACATTTTTATCATCAATTAAGTTTTTCGCTTGTTCAGCTGATAAAATGATGTTTTTATTATTCGGGAAAATATAAACATTTTTCGCATTTACTTTATTAATAGCAGAGACGATATCTTCTGTCGACGGGTTCATCGTTTGCCCACCTTCAATAATGTAAGAGGCACCAATTGAATAGAACATATCGATCATGCCTTGTCCGGCTGCAACAGAGATAATGCCATTTTCTCCTGCATCAATGATCTCATCTTTTGATTTCTTTTGATCTTCTTCAACAATATCTGCATATTGTTCACGCATGTTTTCAATTTTAATTTTCGTTAAATCACCATATTGTTGTGCGATTGTCATGACATCACCAGGGTGTTCTGCGTGAATATGTACTTTAACCATCGTATCATCACTTGCAACAAGCAAGGAATCACCATAATTGGTTAATGTTTCACGAAAACTCGCTTCATTAAATGGATGTTCTGCTAGTTTATCTTCTTTAAATTTAACGATAAACTCTGTACAGTAGCCATATTCAATTGATTCGATATCAATATATGATTGTACTGAACGCTCATGTACATCCTCTATAGCATCTTCATCTACAAGGTCATGAACGACTTCGGTAATCTCTTCCCCTTTAACGGCTGCTAAAAAGCCTTCATAAATGACGACTAAACCTTTACCACCCGAGTCTACGACCCCTACTTCTTTTAAGACAGGTAATAAGTCTGGTGTACGTGCCAATGATGCATTAGCTTCTTCAACCACTTCTTCAAAAAATGTGACCATATCTGTTTCATCTTTTAATTCAAGTGCACGTTTAGCCGCGTCCTTAGCTACAGTTAAAATGGTTCCTTCAACCGGATCTGTTACCGACTTGTAAGCTGTATCTACACCTGCATCAAAGGCAAGTGCTAGTTCTGCTACCGTTACTTCATCGACACTTTCTAAATGAGCCCCAAAGCCACGGAAAATTTGTGATAAGATTACACCTGAGTTCCCACGTGCTCCCATTAATAAACCACGTGAAAAGCTAGCAACAATCTTTTGAATACTTTCATCTTTTACTTGTTCAACTTCTTTTACCCCAGATGTTAATGATAAATGCATATTTGTACCTGTATCACCATCTGGTACAGGAAATACGTTTAATTTATTAATCAAATCTTTATTTATTGTCAAATTACGTAATCCGTTACGGACCATTTGGACAAATAAAGAACGATCAATTGTCTTTATTCCCATTTTTCGTCCTCCTTCATTCACTTATGTATCATTTTCTTACGTTTAATTGTAAAATTCATGTAAAATTGCTTCTAAAAAAGTATAGTATGTATTGATTTTAATGTCAATGAGAAATATATATTCTCATAATAGCACCACATATCATTATTTATTATAGCTCATTTTAGGACTAGTTACTAAAGATAATGAGTCATGATAATAATATTGCATATTTTTTTCAGATATGATACATTAGTTAAGGTATTGAAACGATAGTTAGGAGGTTATTACATGGCTAGAAAATGTGTTGTAACTGGACGTAAGACAGGTACAGGAAATACACGCTCTCACGCGTTAAATGCTAACAAGCGTAAATGGAAAGCAAACGTACAAAAAGTAAGAATTATGGTAGATGGTAAACCTAAACGTGTTTACGTTTCTGCTCGTGCACTTAAATCTGGAAAAGTTGAACGTGTATAAATTTATATCGATATAAATAGAAAGAAGCTGAATGCCATTCATGGTATTCAGCTTTTTTCTTGCATGTTTCCATAAAAAAGCCGCTAAATTAATTTAGCGGCTCGCTTTCTTTTGAAAGACTTTTATAAAAAAATTGACAATCACACTTAAGAAAGTGGGTAATTTAATCGTATAAAATCTCATTCATATCCCCCTATCTATATGACTAATACATTATATGTACAATCATATAAAATAGAACGAGATCTTATTTTGTTGATTGACGAATGGCTTCAATAGCAGCCTTGCGATCTGCTTCATTATAAACAGCACTACCAGCGACTAAAACATCTGCCCCTGCATCTGTACATAATTTAGCTGTCTCAACATTGACGCCACCATCAATTTCAATCTCATAAGTATAGCCATGTTCACGACGTAAGTCATCTAATTGTTGAATCTTCGGAATCGCTTCATAGATGAACTTTTGACCACCGAAACCTGGGTTAACTGTCATGACTAAAACCATGTCACAGTATGGCAGTACTTCTTGAATGGCAGATACAGGTGTTCCAGGGTTAATGACGACACCTGCTTTTACACCGTGATCTTTAATTAAATGAAGTGTTCGGTGGAGATGAACAGCTGCCTCTTGGTGAACAGTAATAATATCTGCACCTGCTTTAGCGAATGCTTCAATATATTGATCTGGATTTTCAATCATTAAATGAACATCCAATGGTAAGTCTGTCACTGGACGAATGGCATCAACGATTAAAGGACCAATCGTAATGTTTGGTACGAAATGACCGTCCATGACATCGACGTGAATGTAATCTGCTCCCCCACGTTCGACATCCTTAATTTCTTCCCCTAATTTAGCAAAGTCTGCTGATAAAATAGATGGTGCTATTTTTGTCATTGTTTAATACCTCGGCTTTCTTGTCATAATTTCATGTAAAAACCGCTTATAATGATCATAACGATAAGTTGGAATGTCGCCAGCTTCAACAGCTGCTTTAATGGCACATTGCGGTTCTTTATCGTGTAAACAACCACGGAATTTACATGCTTGTCTTAATGTATTCATTTCTTTAAAACAACTACTTAAGTCTACCGCTTCTAGCTCCGTAAAATCAAGTGAACTAAATCCTGGTGTGTCAGCTACATAGCCACCTGCAACTTCAATAAGTTCGACATGGCGTGTCGTATGACGGCCCCGTCCTAATGTCATAGAAATTTCACCTGTTTCTAATTGCAAGTTTGGCATGAGCTGGTTTAATAAGGTAGACTTCCCTACACCAGATTGACCTGTTAAAACGGTTAACTCATTTTTCAAGTGATTTTTAATAAAAGAAAGGTCTTCCCCAGCGAGAGATGTTAAATAAGTTTGGTAGCCTAATCGTTTATAATCGGCTTGATAAGCTTTTATTTCGTCAACTTCTGCCTCACTTAATAAGTCAGCCTTTGTGATTAAGATGATAGGCTCGATATTATTTGCTGCAATATTGACTAAAAAGCGGTCTAATAAAAGGCTACTGAAATCAGGTTCTTTAGCTGATACGACGACAATCGCTTGTGTCATATTCGCAATCGGTGGGCGAACAAAACTATTTGTTCGCTCAGCGATTTCTGTAATGGTTCCTGTTGTTTGATCTTCATTAAGTGTAATCGTCACTTTATCACCAACTAAAGGCGTCACTTTTCTTTTTCGAAAAACCCCTCGCCCTTTACATACGATGTGAGCTGAATCTGTTTTAACGGTATAAAACCCACTTAAAGATTTTATGATACGTCCTTCTGTCATATGATCACCTTTCTATTCTTTAAATGGAATATCGTTATGAATAATTTCTTCATCATCTCTTAAGACTTTAACGACACCCGTTTCCCCTTCTTCAATAACTAATGGAACTGAAAATTCTTTGTCTTCTGTAATGGTTTCTTCTAAATAAACATCATCAAGTGAATTGTTCATATCCTCTACATAAATCTTGACCGTTTGCTCTTCCGCTAATTCGCCATCCTCATCTTCAGGTGGATTAAAGGAAACGATAAAGGTCATCGATGTATTCATTGGTGGTAAAGCCTCTCGTCCTAAAGAGACGACAAGTTTTACAGTCGATTCCTTTTTCACATCTTCACCTGCTTCTGGTGATTGAGAAATAACCTTATGTTCAGCGACATCATCTGAGTGTGTTTCTTCAACCGTTACTTTAAAGCCAGCCGCTTCTAAGGCTGAAACAGCTTCATCACGATCTAATCCAAGGACATCTGGGACTGTTTCTGTTTCTGGTCCTTCACTCACTTCAAAGATAACCGTCGTTTCACTCGGTAAGACGTCTTCACCTGCTTCTGGTTGAACTTGCTTCGTAATTTGCCCAACATCTTCTTCACTATTAACCTTCCATTCAATGACTTCTTTATAACCTGCTTCTTCTAATTCTTTTTTCACTTCATCAAATGACTTCCCTGTATAGTCATCAAATTCAACGGTGTTTTTCCCATCACTGACGACTAAGGTAATTTTTGTTCCTTCTTTTACACTACGATTTTTACCAGGACGGGTTTTAATGACGATACCCTCTTCATGTTCTTCCGAAAAATCACGCTCTATCTCTGTTTCAAACTTCAAATCTTCTAAAATAAGAACCGCTTCTTCTTCCTCATAACCTTCTAAATCTGGTACTGTAATATCTTTCGGTGTAAAGACAAAGAAGTAAAGGGCGACCCCAATGCCAGCTAACAAAATTAAAATGAATGGAATGAGGAAAGCTTTCCGTTTAAAAAAGCTTTTTTTCTTCTTTGGCTGATCATTTGTTTTTTCTTGTTTAGCTTGCGGGGCAGCAATCGTATGTGCCATCGTCGTTTGCCCGCCGACAACAGTCGATTCTGCATCATCATATTGCTCATATTTTTCTAACATATCTGCATTTATAGCCGGAATTGCCTTCGTTTCATCTCCTTCTAAAACAGGAATGGCAAACTTGGGCTCATTGATCCGGTCTTCATCTAAAGCATGCTCTAAGGCTTCTTGCATTTCATCTGCCGTTTGATAACGATAAGTTGGATCTTTCGTCGTTGATTTTAAAACGATATTCTCAATACTTTGTGGAATATCTTGATCAAGGTCACGAATGGATGGCGTATCTTCTTGTAAATGTTTTAAAGCAATCGCGACAGGAGATTGCCCTGAAAATGGTAATTGACCGGTTAACAATTCAAACATGACGATCCCAAGGGAATAAATATCCGACTTTTTCGTCGCCTTTCCACCTCGAGCTTGTTCAGGTGAAATATATTGAACAGAACCTAAAATCGAATTCGTTTGGGTTAATGATGTTGCTGATAATGCCATAGCAATTCCAAAGTCTGTCACTTTTGCATTGCCATCATGATCAATTAATATATTTTGCGGCTTAATATCACGGTGGATTAATCCATTAGCATGTGCATGTGATATGGCTGCTGTTAATTGTTTCATAATATGTAAGGTATTATCGATCGACACCGGGCTATGTGTTTGGATATATTCTTTTAAGGTCATCCCTTCGACATATTCCATAACCATATAGTAAATATGATCATCTTTTTCTTCACCAACATCATAAATGTTGACGATATTAGGATGGGATACACTCGTTGCTGCTTTCGCTTCCCGGTCGAAACGTTCGATAAATTCGGTGTCATTAGCAAATTCCATTCGTAATACTTTAATGGCCACTTCACGGTCTAATATAAGGTCACGTGCCAAGTAAACATTTGCCATCCCACCGCCACCGATCGTCCGAATAATTTCATAACGATCATCTAATCTTTTTCCTGCCAGCATCTTTATACCTCCTCTTCCTTTTCATTATGGAGGACTGCTACTAATGTAATGTTGTCTTCTCCACCTCGCTCATTTGCCAGGTCAACTAAGGGCTGCCAACGTGCTTCAAAAGCACCATCTGCTTCAATCACTTTGACGATCTCATCTTGACTCACCTTATTGTAAAAACCATCTGAGCAAAGGAGAAGCGCGTCACCATACTCAAAAGATAAGGATTGAATATCACTTTTCACCGTCTCATCTGTTCCAATCACTTGGAGTAAGACATTTTTATTTGGATGATCTTCAGCATCTGCTTCCGAAATTTCACCTGACCGAACGAGTTCATTCACATATGAATGGTCTTTCGTTAACTGTTTAAAGCCTGTTTCACTATACATATAACAACGACTATCCCCAACATGACCAATCGAGACAAATGTAGGCGTACATATAGCGATGACGACAGTCGTTCCCATACCCTCATATTGTTCATGTTGTTTTGAACTACCGAAGACAAGCTCATTCATATCAACAATTAATTGTTGAATAAATTGCTCCGCTTCTTCCGCCTTGTGGATCACTTCGTTTTTTTCCCATTTTGATTTAGCACATAGGACCGCTAACGTACTCGCGACATCACCGGCCTGATGTCCTCCCATGCCATCAGCCACGATTGCTAAAAGCTGATTTGATTGATTATAAAAAGTTCCCCCAGCATCTTCATTTCGACTACGAACAATACCTTGATCGGTAATGAACTTACTTTTCATTACTATCACTCTCCATTTTTCTCATCCAACTTCATCAGGCGTGTTACAAAAAACCCATCCGAATTAAAGGATTGCGGAAATATTTGTAAGCCCTCATCTGTTAATAAAACGTCTGTCCATGCCTTCTCTTTCACTTCATTTGTAAATGAAGGATCAAGCACGAACTGTGGATTTTCTTGTAAAAACCGTTTAATGACGTCATTATTTTCTAACCTATCGACAGTACATGTACTATAAATTAATTTGCCACCCTTTTTAACTAAAGGGGCAAGACCATTTAATATGTCGAATTGGATGTGACTTAAATTATTTATATCTGCTTCAGTTTTACTATATTTAATATCTGGTTTTGAACGAATAATGCCGAGTCCAGAACATGGTGCATCTACTAAAATACGGTCAAAAGATTCAGCATCATGCTTGTCCTGTAAGTGACGTGCATCTGCCTGGCTAACATGAAGATTAGTCAGACCGAGCCGTTTAGCATTTTGCTTAATGAGTTTCGTCTTATTTTTATGTAAGTCATATGCATAAATATCGCCCGTATTATCCATAGCCTCTGCCATAGCCGTCGCCTTCCCACCCGGCGCACTACAACTATCTAAAACAGTCATGCCAGATTTGACTTCGGTAAAGTCACTTGCAAGGAGTGAACTTAGATCTTGAATGGTCGCCAGACCCGCTTCAATGTCAGACGTCTGCAAGACATTTCCATTTCGTACCATTATACCATAATTAGCTTGAGATGAAAGGACCGCTTCAACCCCTTCTTCAGCAAGGAGACTAATGACTTCTTTAGGCTGGGCTTTGAGGCGATTCACCCGTAAGTAGAGCGGTTTTTTGTCAACATTCGTCATACACATCTCATAAGTGCGTTCATAACCATACTGGTCGACCCAACGCTCAACTAACCATTGCGGATGACTCGTTTCAATAGCTAAACGCTCGATTTTATTTTCGATTTTAGAAAAGTCTACCTTGCCCTTTCGGTCTGCTTGACGCAAGACGCCATTCACAAACGAAGCGATGCCTTTATGCCCTCGCTTTTTCGCAATGATGACCGCTTCATTAATGATGGCATAGGTTGGCACTTGGTTTAAATAACGCATTTGATAAATCGATAATAAGAGCAAGCTTTCTACCCAAGGCTCAATCCGTTTCTTTTGTTTAATGAAGCGACTTAAATCATATTGCAAAGTGAGCTTCCGCTCAAGGCTGCCATAGACAATTTCCGTGAGCAAGGCTGTATCTTTTCTAGAAACAGCTTCATTTTCAATCGCATGATGAATCATTAAGTGACTGAAGCCACCAGACTGATCAATCCGTAATATTAAATTTAAGGCGACTTCGCGCACATTTTTACTCTTCATCTCTGTCACTCCAATATATCGCCAACTTGAATGGCCTCTTGATTTCCACGTAAATATTCATCTGTCGTCATTCGTTTTTTACCTGCTACTTGTAAGTCAGTCACATCAACAGCTGATCCTTGACCACAAACGACGGTAAAAGCACCTTCCTTCACTTGAACGACGGTACCTGGCTTTTGGTCTGGATAGGTTTCCTCCTGTTTAGTCACCCACCATATTTTCATTCGCTCTCCTTGATAAGTCGTATAAGCAACTGGCCAAGGATGAAGGCCTCTCACTTGATTGTAAATGACACTATTTTCAACTTGCCAATTGATTTTCTCATCTTCACGACTAATATTCGGTGCAAAGGTTGCCTGACTGCCATCTTGTGGTTTTCTGTCATTTGTTCTCTCAAAGATAGACGGTAAGGTCTCAATGAGTAAATCTGCACCAGCCTCAGATAATTTATCGTGTAAAATACCTGTATGGTCGGTCTCTTCAATAGGTACGACAACTTTACTAATCATATCACCAGCATCTAACTTATCAACCATATACATAATGGTAACGCCTGATTTCTGCTTCCCTTGTAAGATAGCATAATGAATCGGTGCTCCCCCGCGTAATTCAGGTAATAAGGAGGCATGGACATTAATACTGCCATATGCCGGATAATCTAAAAGTTCAGTCGGCAAAATTTGACCATAGGCACATGTAATAATAATATCTGGCTCATAAGATAAAATCGTTTCATAATCGTCACGAATTTTTTCTGGTTGGAAGACTGGTATGTCATGTGCCGTCGCAACTTCCTTAACCGGTGGCGGTGTTAAGGTCCGCTTCCGCCCAACTGGCCTATCTGGTTGTGTCACAACTAAGACGACCTCATATGCTTCTTTAATTAATGATTCGAGAACATTGACGGCAAAACCTGGCGTTCCCATAAATACTACTTTTTTCGTCATACTGTATTCCTTCCTTTACTTACATAATATGTTGCGGATTAAAGTCAATAATAATTTGGGCATCTTGATTTAAAGCCTCTTTAAAAACTTCTGATAAACGACCAATATAATCGTAAATATGGCTTTCCTGACGGTATTTCATCATAAGTTGAAAGCGATACTTATTTTTGATGCGTGCTAATGGAGATGGACTTGGTCCGAGCACGGTCGTTTGCTGGCCCCGGTGACGATCAATGTATTGTCTAATCTCATGGGCGAGCTCATTTGCTTTAAATTCATTCGGATGGGTCACCGTAATTAAGAGAATAAACATGTAAGGCGGATATAAAAAGGCATGCCTCATCCCCATCTCCCGCTTATAAAAGGCCTCATAATCATATTGACTTGCTAACTCAATACTATAGTGGTCGGGTGTATAAGATTGAACGATGACTTCCCCTTCCAATTCATGACGTCCGGCCCGTCCACTCACTTGCGTCATGAGCTGGAAGGTCTTTTCAGCTGAACGAAAATCAGGTAAATGAAGCATGGAGTCAGCCGCTAGAACGCCGACTAAGGTGACATTTTCAAAGTCTAAACCTTTGGCAATCATTTGCGTCCCTAATAAAATATCTGCTTCTTGATTGGCGAACTTATTTAAGAGTCTTTCATGTGCTCCCTTTCGCCTTGTCGTATCAACATCCATCCGAATAATCCCAACTTCAGGCATTAACTTTGTTAATTCTTCTTCTACCCGTTCTGTCCCTGTTCCAAAAAAGCGAATGGCATCCCCTTCACATTGAGGGCATGTCTTAGACATTGGCATTTCATGTTGACAGTAATGACATTTCAGCCGGTGGTGACCTTTGTGGTAAGTGAGTGAAATATCACAGTTAGGACATTGCTCAACATGACCACAATCACGACATAAGGCAAAATTCGAATAGCCCCGGCGATTTAAAAGTAAAACGATTTGTTCGCCTTTTGCGATTCTTTCTTTCATGCCTGCCATTAATTGCCGCGAAAACATCGTCCGATTCCCTGCATGGAGCTCTGCCCGCATGTCGATGACATCAACTTTTGGCATAGCTTGTTGATTGGTCCGTTCACTTAAAATGAGTAAGGTATAAACATCCTTCAAACTCCGCGCATAAGATTCTAGTGTCGGCGTGGCACTCCCTAAGATGACAGGACAATTATTCATTTCAGCCCGTTTAATGGCTACATCCCGTGCATGATAACGTGGGGTTTCTTCTTGTTTATAAGTTGATTCATGTTCCTCGTCAATGATGATGATACCAACATTTTCAAATGGCGCAAAAATAGCTGATCGTGCACCAACAACAACCTTCACTTCTTTCCGCTGAACTTTCAGCCATTCATCATACCGTTCACCGACAGAAAGCGCACTATGCATGACGGCTACATCTGAACCGAAACGACCTTTAAAGCGTTCTACCATTTGAGGAGTTAAGGAAATTTCCGGAACAAGCACGATGGCTTCTTTGCCAGCTTGTAAGACATCATCAATCGCTTGTAAGTAAACTTCCGTCTTCCCGCTTCCTGTCACCCCATAAAGTAAAAATGTTTCCTGCTTTTGCGCTTCAATGGCTGCTTGAATTTGTCTTAAAGCGACAGCTTGCTGGTCGGTTAAGGTCAATTTTTCTGTCTGTTCAAAAGACCGTTTGTATGGATCACGATAAACTTCATGTTCTTTTATATCAATTAAGCCTTTTGTAAGAAGTGGCTTTAAGTTTGCCGGATTAATGTCTAAAATAGCACATAATTCTTTTTCTTTGATTGAGACATTCATCTCAATAAAGTAGGCGATGATTTTCTTTTGAACACTTGCATTTTTCGATAAGCTTGCTAGATGGGCTTCTAGCTCTTCAATATCTCCTGGATAGACAACCTTTTCATACTTTTTTGTAATCCGGGATTTCACGACATATCGAATCATTAATTTCTTGGCATCGATGAGCTCTTTTAAAGACAAAGCATCATCAAGATGGTCGATCAATGTATCATAATCAATTGACCCATCTACTGGAATCAAATGGTCAAAAGGCTGGCCGAGCGCTTCATCACTTAAACGGACGACTTCTTTTTCATACTTTGACTTCAAGACTTGTGGTAGCATCGCTTGAAAGGTTGTGATATATAAGGAAGCTGTCGTTTTGGCTAACCATTTACCAAGTGCTAATAACTCTTCGGTTAAAACAGGCTCAATATCAAGCACATCGATGATGGCTTTTAAATGATCATGCTCAGAATGCTCAGTAATTTGCATGACAAAGCCTGTAATTTTACGAGGGCCAAATGGAATGACAACACGCATGCCCGCTTTTAAAATATGTTTATATTTTGCTGGTATTTCATAGTCGAATGTTTGGTTGACATTACTTGATGGAACATCGACAATGACTTTTGCAACAGCCACATTATTCCCCCTTTACATCTTGATCGATCAGTTGAAAGATCGTAAATGCCATATCCCGCTTGGAACTTAAAGGCAGATCTTTTGTTTCTTTAGCCTTGTTCATAAAGACGGCAATATTTGTATCTGTACCAAAGCCTGCACCTGCCTGGCTCACATCATTAATGATAATGGCATCAAGATGCTTTTTCTCCAGTTTACTCGCCCCATATGCTAAAGCTTGATTCGTTTCAGCTGCAAAACCGACGACATACTGTTTTGTCTTCTTTTGACCGACTTCTTGTAAAATATCGGTTGTTCTTTCCATTTCAACTACCATATCATCAGCTTGCTTTTTCATCTTTTCATCAAACGTTTGTTTAGGACGGTAATCGGCTACCGCTGCAGACTTAATGACGATGTCAGCTTGATCTAAATGTGCCATGACGGATTCATACATATCTTGGGCTGAGACAACATCGATCCGCTTGATGTGTGGGTGGTTAATCACTTCAGCTGTCGGCCCAGCTATTAAAATAACATGTGCCCCTAATTGAGCTGCCGCTTCAGCTAAAGCAAAACCCATTTTCCCTGTTGACCGGTTGGTAAAAAAGCGAACAGGGTCTAAGACTTCACGTGTTGGACCAGCAGTAATGAGAACGGTTTTTCCTTTTAAAATTTGCTCTCTTGTCATGGTCTTTTTTAAGACTTGAACAATACTTGCTGGTTCTTCTAAGCGTCCTTTCCCAACATAGCCACAAGCTAAATAACCTTCTCCAGGTTCAATAAATTTAAAGCCAAAAGACTCTAATGTTTGCATATTACTTGTTACTGCAGGATGGGCATACATATCAACATTCATAGCTGGCGCCACATAAACAGGTGCCTTTGTCGCTAAAATGGTTGTTGATACCATATCATCTGCAAACCCATTTGCGAGTTTGCCAATCATATTGGCTGTTGCTGGTGCAATGACTATGAAGTCAGCCCAATCAGCTAGATCAATATGGGCAATGACCGATGGATCTTTTTCATCAAAGGTATCTGTATAAACCGGATGACGTGAAATGGCCTGGAAGGTGAGGGGTGAGACGAACTTTTGCGCAGATTCAGTCATCATCACTTTCACATGTGCCCCTTCTTGCGTTAACTTACTTGTCAGGTCAACCGCTTTATAGACAGCAATGCCTCCTGTGACACAGAGTAATATTTTCTTATTTGTAAGCATAGTTTAGCCACCTTTTCTAATCCAATTCTTATCTCTATTTTACAGTATATATCAATATTTATCATATAAAAGTCGTTAAAAAACCCTTGCAAATGATTTGCAAGGGTTCTTCTTATGTCTTATTCGGCTTCTTTGACGAATAATTTATCTTCAAAAATTTCTTGTAAAGCCATGCTCACATAGTTTTCTGATGTTGGATGTTCAACTAATGTTTTACCTTCTTCTTTAATTTCACGTGCACGACGTGCTGCAATGGTAATGAGCGTATACTTTGAGTAAATCTTCTCTTGTAATTGGTCTACTGACGGTTCTAACATACTCATTTTTTATTCCTCCAATAAACTTTCATATTCTTTTTCCATTCGGTCGCGGCGTAAATGTTCACTCGTCATAATCGATTGAATATCTACTGTTGCTTGATTAACCGACTTGTTAATGACCATATAATCATATAAATGAATTTGCTTTAGTTCCTTGCGCGCTTCTTCCAAACGGCTTTGGACGACTGACTCTTCTTCTGTTCCACGACTACGAATACGTTCTTCTAATGCTTTTAAGCTTGGCGGCGCTAAAAAGATAAAGACACCACCATCGAAGTTCTCTTTCACTTGCTTGGCACCTTGTACTTCGATTTCTAAAAAGACGTCGATTCCTTTTTCTAATTGATCGACAACAAATTGTTTCGGTGTGCCATAATAGTTATTAACATATTGAGCATACTCTAAAAGCTCGCCTTCTTCAATCATTAACTCGAATTCTTCTCTTTCTTTATAAAAGTAATGAACACCGTCTTCTTCACCTTGACGTTTGTCTCGAGTTGTCGCTGAGATAGAGTAACTAATATCTGTTTTTTCTTCAAATACCCGATTTAAGACTGTATCTTTCCCGACTCCTGACGGTCCAGATAATATAAATAAAATCCCTTTCCGTTTCGCCACCGCTTCTTCCTCCTCATCACTCTTCCGATAAATCATCATTGTTGACACGTTGTCCAACTGTTTCAGGTTGTACAGCTGATAAAATGATGTAAGGACTATCTGTGATAATTACCGCTCGTGTTCGGCGTCCATATGTCGCATCAATTAATTGATCATTATCACGTGCAACTTGAACCATCCGTTTAATCGGTGCTGATTCTGGTGACACGATTGATATGATTCGGTTTGCAGAAACGACATTTCCAAAACCGATATTTATGAGTTGTAATGGTACTCCCACGCTTTCTCGTCCTCCTTAGGCTTATTCAATGTTTTGAATTTGTTCTTTTATTTTTTCGACTTCACTTTTCATTTTCACGACGAGTTCACTTAAGTGTGCATCAACTGATTTTGAGCCGATTGTATTCACTTCACGAAGCATCTCCTGAGCAATAAAGTCCAGTTTACGTCCGATCACTTCATCACTTTTGATCACGTGAACAAAGTGTTCCAAATGACTTTTCAGCCGGGTTACTTCTTCAGTAATATCGCCCTTTTCAGCTAAGACAGCAACATCTTTAATTAAGACACTATCATCAACTTCAATCTGGTTATCCAAATGTTCGCGTATACGTTCTAATAAACGCTGGCGATAATGAGCTAAAATCGTCTTTTGATTAGCTGCCACTTCTTCAACATAAGTTGACATGTAATCGATTCTTTTCTCAATGTCCTCTAATAAAAAGACACCTTCCGATATCCGGTGTTCCTTTAACTTACGACAAACGAGATGGATCTGCTTTTTCAGTGTTTCATTAATATCATCTGAAATGATATCATCTTCATCTATCGTAAATACACCATCAATCATCATGAGCGCCTCTGTCGATACATTCATTTGAAGTGAATAATGTGATTGGACATCTTGTAACTTCTCCATATACTGCTCTAGTAAATCCCAATCAAGCTGTACTGCTTTATTCGTTAATGACTCTCCACTAATCGTTAAGAAAAACTCAATCCGACCACGTTGAAAATACGTTTGGATAATCTTCTTCATCTCAACTTCCAAATACATAAATGAACGCGGCATTTTCGTGACAATATCTAAATAACGGTTGTTCACACTGCGCATTTCAATCGTAAATTGCGTCCCTTCAATGTCAAAGGTGTGTGCCCCATAACCTGTCATACTCATTGGCATCCAAATCACTCCAATATTCCATTGACTTCATTATACATTTATCTAGACGCTTTCTCTAGTGAAAGTATACATTTTAATGAAATTCTCATTTTCACCTTAAAAAAAAGCAGCGGCAGAGACCGCTGCTTGACCATCCTTTCATTTCCGGACAATCGGAAAGATAATGCTCGGTATGAAGCTAAGTAAAGCAATCAATAACCAATCTGCTAAAGAGAGTGGCATCGTATTAAAGATAACCTGAACAGGGGTGACATAAATCGCAAACAATAAAAGGAGAAAGGACAAGATCACAGATAAAAGTAACCATTTGTTGGTTAAAGGATTTTGCCTAAAAATCCCTTTCGATGAGCGGCAATCGTAAACATGAACAAGTTGCATACAGACGAGCGTGGCAAAGGCCATCGTTTGTGCGTACATTAAATGCTCTCCTGTGAGAAGATAAGTGCCGACAAAGGTGAGTAAAGTAAGCAAACCGATAGCAATCCCCCGTGTAACGATTTTCTTGCCGAGCCCACGAGCAAAAATAGATTCATTGGGGTGGCGGGGTTTTTCTTTCATCACATCTTCCTCTGCCTTATCAAGCCCAAGGGCAATAGCAGGAAAGCCGTCTGTCACTAAATTAATCCATAATATTTGAACAGGTGTTAAAGGCAGAGGGAGGCTAGCAATCATAGCAAATAACATGACGAAAATTTCACCAATATTAGACGTTAATAAATAGCGAATAAACTTACGGATGTTTTTATAAATGTGACGGCCTTCTTTGACCGCTCGCTCGATTTGAGCATAATTATCATCTGATAAGACGATATGGGCTGCTTCCTTTGTCACATCTGTTCCTGTTTGTCCCATACTAATTCCGATATGACTAGCCTTAATCGCGGGTGCATCATTCACCCCGTCTCCTGTCATGGCAACGATATGGCCAGCAGCTTGTAAGGACTCAACAATCTGCATCTTTTGTGCAGGTGAAACACGGGCAAAAATTGCCGCTTCATTCACAGCTTGGTCAAATTGTTGGGCCGATAATTGCCCCATGGCCTCGCCTGTTAAGAGCTTATCTCCTGCTTCATATAAACCAACATCCCGCCCAATGGCAGCTGCTGTTTTTTCATAATCCCCTGTAATCATTTTAGTCGCAATCCCTGCTTGCTTCATGCGAGTAATGCTTTCTTTCACACCAGCTCGTGGGGGATCATGCATGCCAAATAAGCCAAGAAAGATATAGTCATGCCGCTTCCGGTAACAAAGGCCAATAACTCGTAAGCCTTTTTCAGACAACTGGTCCACTGCAGCCATTATCTCTTTTTCCGATAATCGCTTTAAACCATCATCGGTTAAGATGACAGAAGCTAATTGAATCATTTGTTCAGGGGCCCCTTTGACAATTTCGATTTTTTCATCTTCTTCAACTGTCACGCGCATCTCTTTCTTTAAGGCGTCAAAAGGACTCCGTTTAATGATTTGATAAGCTTGTTCAGCCTCATAGGAAAAACCTTGCTCACGTGCCGCAATTTTAATTGCCCGATCGGTCGCATTGCCTAAAGCAATAAATTCACCACGCTTAACATGGAGCTTGGCCTCATTACAAAGCGCCCCATAAGCTAGTAGTTTGTCTACGATTTGATTTCCCTCTGGTAAGGCTTGATAAGTGTAGGAGTGACCTGCAAGCCATAAGTCGGTGACGGCCATTTGATTTTCTGTAATGGTTCCTGTTTTATCTGTACAAATAACGGTGGCACAACCTAATGTTTCTACAGCTTGGAGTTTTTGAACGATGACTCTTTGTTTCATCATCCGCTGGACTCCGATTGATAAAGCGACAGTAACAATAGCTGGCAAACCTTCTGGAATGACAGCAACAGCTAGTGAAATTCCAGCTAAAAACATGTCATAAAGCGGTTTGCCATTATAAATACCGATTAAGACGGTCAAGATGACGAGCATGAGAACGGTTAAGACTAATATTTTACCGAGCTCATCCAATCTTTTTTGTAAAGGGGTTTGCTTTCTTTCTGTTTGATCGATTAAATGAGCAATCTTGCCCAACTCTGTTTCCATCCCAATTTCGGTTACCATGCCAATAGCTGATCCTCTTACGACGGTTGTTCCTTTAAAACAAGCATTGGTCCGTTCATGAATCGGAGCATCTAGCCTCACCTTACCCACCTTTTTATGGACAGCTTCAGACTCACCTGTTAAAGCTGCTTCTTCTACATGTAAATCTGTCGCTTCTAATAAGGTCATGTCTGCAGGAACACGGCTCCCTGCTTGTAATTTAACGATGTCCCCTCTCACTGCTTCATTTGCTTTCACTTCCTGCCAGCGGTTATCACGAAGCACGTCCATTTCAGGGGCGGCTAATTGTTTCAACTGGTCAACCGCTTTTTCGGCTCGTCTTTCTTGGATATAACCAATAAAGGCATTCATAAAGACGATTAGAAAAATAGCGCTAGCATCAATATATTCCCCTAAGAAGGCAGCAATAGCGGTTGCAACAATGAGGACTGCTACGATGAAGTCTTGGAATTGTTTCATAAATAAAGCGAGCGGGGAGATTTTTTTTACCGTTACGATTTCATTATAGCCGTCTGTTTGCCTTTGTTTTTTTACTTGTTGAGTCGTCAGTCCCTTTTTCATTTCATCCCTCTTTTCTTTTTCTCATATGTATGCACTGGGTCTTTTAAACATGCTATAATGAAGAAACGAGGTGAGTTTGATGGCATTTGATGGAATTGTTTTACGTCAATTAGTGACAGAGTTAAATGATCTTTTACTCGGTGGACGGGTAAATAAAATATATCAACCGACGAAGACGGAAGTTGTTTTGACGGTGAGGAATAAGCGGCAAAATTATCCTTTATTGATTTCGATTCATCCGGTCTATACGCGGATGCATGTGACAGATCAGGCTTTTTCTAATCCGAGTGAGCCGCCTATGTTTTGTATGGTCTTACGGAAGCATTTGCAAGGGGCTACCATTGAAAAGATTGAGCAGGAGGGGCTTGAACGGGTTGTAAAGATGGAGTTTCGTGGCCGGAATGAAATCGGTGATGAGATGAAGAAGACTTTAATGATTGAGCTCATGGGTAAGCATAGTAATGTCATTTTATTAAATGAGGAGCAGACATATATTACAACTTGTTTAAAGTTAGTACCGGCAAGTCAAAACCGTTTTCGGACGTTACTGCCTGGGGCGGAATATGTTTTGCCACCTGCCCAGGATAAGTTAAATATGTTGGAGGTTGCCGCTGAAGATGTCGTGAAAAAGCTCGACTTTAATCAGGGGCAATTAGACCGGCAATTGATGGGCATTTTATTAGGGATTTCTCGTCCGCTCGCTCAGGAGATTGTACATGAAGCGGGACTGGGTGGACCTGATACTTACTTAGCAGCGCTTGATACCTTTAAAAAGCGGCTCAAGGCTGGGGAATCAGATCCAGCTATTTATGATTGCCAGAAGGAAGATTATCATGTCCTTCCTTTAAGTCATTTAGATTGTCCTGTTCGACATTTTGATTCGGTGAGTGACATGTTAGCAGCCTTTTATCAAAATAAGGCGGATCGTGACCGGGTCAGGCAAGTTGCGGGTGACATCTACCGGAAACTTAAAAATGATCTTGATAAGTTAGACCGGAAAATTCATATTCATGAGCGGACCTTACAAAAGGCTCAACAAGCTGAGAAACAGCAAAAGTTCGGGGAGCTCTTAACCGCTCATATGCATTTAGTTAAGCGTGGGGATGAGTCGATTGAAGTCCTTGATTATTATGATCCAGAACAAAAAATGATCAGGATCCCCCTTGATTCAGAAAAGACGCCGAGTGAAAATGCCCAGCACTATTTTAAACAATACCGGAAGCTTGTAAGGGCACAGACAAAAGCAAAGGCTGAATTACAACGTGCCCATGCTGATCAAACTTATATTGAACAGGTCATGCAGCAAATTGATCATGCCAATGATGATGATTTAGAAGCTATTCGAGAAGAGTTAATTGCCGAAGGTTTACTAAAGAAAAAGGAAACGAAGAAGAAGCGGAAGAAAGTGAAGCCAAAGCCGGACCGCTTTGTTACCTCTGATGGGACGCCTGTTTATGTAGGGAAAAACAACCTACAAAATGAGTATGTGACACACCGGATGGCAAGTAAAGAACATATTTGGCTTCATACGTTAGATATACCTGGCTCCCATGTCATTATTGCAGATGACAATCCGTCTGATGAGACGATTCTAGAAGCGGCTGAAATAGCGGCTTATTATAGTAAAGGACGTGGATCAGCTTCCGTTCCTGTCGATTACACGAAAGTAAAACATGTTAAAAAACCTTCAGGAGCCAAGCCAGGATTTGTCACGTATACAGACCAGAAGACTGTTTTTGTAACGCCTATAGAGAAGACGATATTAAAGAAGCGTCAGTCATAGCATCTTTCAAAACAGTTTATTCATAACGATGTGAGGGAGAACAATACAATGAATCAACAAGAGTGTCAAATGATGATCATTTTAGATGAAACAAGAAGCATTACCGAAGCATCAAAACGTTTGTATATGTCACAGCCGGCTATTACTTATAAATTACAAAAAATTGAGAAAGATATTGGGACGAAATTATTTTCCCGTGAAAAACAAGGACTGATCCCTACACCACAAGGTGAACTCATTATTCAATTTGCTAAAGAAACAATCAAAAATTACAGCTTAACGATTGAACGATTAAAATCTTTAAATGAACACATTAGTGGAACAATTAATCTTGGTGTCGCTTCAACTTATGCACAGTATATTTTACCGAATATTATTAATGACTTTCAAGAACGTTATCCAGATGTTAATTTTAAAATATATACGGGAATCAGTTCTGTCATCCATGATTTGATGCGTGATGGTAAAGTCCATATTGGTATTTTTCGCGGGGATATCGTCTGGAACGAACATAAAAAATTAATTGGGCGTGAACCCATTTGTGTTGTTTCAAAGGAAGTATTAGCATTAGAAAATTTACCTGATAAGCCAATCATTAATTATGAAATGGATACTTATTTAAGCGATCTTGTGAATGAATGGTGGAATGAACATTATCAAAGTGAAAGTACAATATCCATGTTCGTGGATAGTTTAGAAACTGCAAAAGAGCTTGTTCGGACTGGTCTCGGGTATTCAATTTTACCTGGCATTAGCTTAATTAGCGAAAAAGAGCTAATCATTCAACCAATTAAACAGAAGAATGGTGAAACGATATACCGCTATACCCATGCCTATTGCCGGCATGAATCATTTAATTATTTAGCAGTTAAAACTTTTTATGAGTTTTTACAGCCTTATAAAGACGAAAGTTCTTTTGACATGTGATTGTCAAAAGAACTTTTTTAATGTGTATCAAATATAGCTTGAATCGCCTTAAGATCCTGCGTTTGAGCTAGAGCTAACATGAGCAAAATACGTGCTTTTTGTGGGATTAAATCATCAGCGGCAATAGCTTCTAGGTTTGCATATGGTTCAATATCAACAACGCGTCCGTTTAAACAACGTGATCCTCTCACGACATGGATGCCTTCTTGGCGCGCCTCTTGTAAAGCCTCTTCTTCAGCTTTAGAACAACGGCCAGCGCCGGTCCCTGCCATAATAATACCAGCATACTGCTTACTTTCTGTTATAAAACGAATGAGATCTCCACTAGCACCTGCATATGAATAAACAATCTCAACAGCTTTTACTTGGTCTTCTTCTAGTTCAGTCAGTTGCGAGCTAGTCGTATGATTTTTCATCGGACTACGGTAGTAATTAACCGTTTCATCTGGGTCAACCGTCCCTAAAATGCCGTGAACCCCTGATTGAAAGGTCTCTAAGCGGTAGGTATCTGTTTTTGTCACATCACGTGCACTATGAATTTGATCATTCAAGCTTACAAGGACACCTTTTCCTTTCGACTCTTCATCAACTGCCACACGTAGACCGTTAAGTACATTCATATGAGCATCAGTGCTTAAAGCACTATATGGACGCTGTGAACCGACAAGGACAATCGGTTTATTCGTATTTATGGTCAAATGTAAGAAATAAGCGGTTTCTTCAAGCGTATTTGTTCCATGAGAAATGACAATCCCATCAAAATTTTGTTCATGTAAATACCATTCTATTTTCTCTTTTAAATGAAACCAATGTTTTTCATTAATTTGTGTACTGCTAACATTATCTAAGCTGTAAATCTCAATCTCTGCTAATTTATTTAACTCTGGTATTTCCTTTAAATATTGTTCGGCGGTTATTTTACCTGACACATAATTTCTTAAATCTAGACGGTCTTCACCAGTTGCTGAAATCGTCCCGCCCATTGTAATGAATGCAATTTTTTTCTTCAATGTACATCATCCTTATGCTACTTTTCTATTCATCACTGCTCGAATAATTGGTGGTAGAATTAAAACTAAAAATGTGACAACAACTAAAGATAATGTTAATGGTTTTGTTACAAAAATTGATAAACTTCCATTTGATATAGTCATCGCTTTTCGTAATGATTGCTCCATCATACCACCTAATATAAAGGCCAATATGAATGGGGCGGCTGGAAAATTTAAAACTTTCATTAAATAACCAATTAAGCCAAACAGTAGTAGTAAATATAAATCAAATGTATTGAAACTTAAAGAATATATTCCAATTAAACAAAAGACAATAACAAGTGAAATTAACATTGGACGTGGAATTTTTAATATCTTTGCAATATATGGGATCAAAGGTAAATTTAAAATTAATAAAAAGATATTACCGATATACATACTTGCAATAACACCCCAAAATATAGTTGGTTGATCCTGTACGAGTAGAGGGCCTGGATTAACTCCCATCACTAAAAGAGCACCTAATAAAACGGCTGTCGTTCCTGAACCAGGTATCCCTAAACTAAGGAGTGGAACGAATGCTCCACTTGTAGCAGCGTTATTCGCTGTTTCTGGCCCTGTTAAACCAGCAACAGAACCTTTTCCAAATTCTTCAGGCTTTTTTGATACCTTTTTCTCTGTTGTATACCCGATAAATGATGCAATCGTTGCTCCTGCACCTGGTAATACTCCTAATAGAAAGCCAAGTACTGATTGTCGAGACATCGGTCCAGTCATTTCTTTAAAATCTTGTTTGGTTAACTTTAATGAACCAATCTTATCGTCAACACCAAAGGCTTTGTTCTTCCGGTTAATGATTAAGAACCAAACTTCAGCAAGTGCGAATAAACCGAGTGCAATGACTAAAAATTCGATTCCGTTTAATAAATTAATATTGCCAAATGTAAAGCGGGCTGTACCGGTCTGACCATCCATTCCAACAGTTGCAACCATGAAGCCAAGTACACCTGCGATTAAAGCCTTAACCATTGAACCATCTGATAAACTCGTAATTGCAGTTAAAGCAAGTAACATTAAAATAAAATATTCAGCAGGTCCGAATACAATAGCTACTTTTGCTAATAAAGGAGCAAAGGCCATTAAAAAGATAACACCTATTGTTCCTCCAACAAATGAACTAATTGCAGCAATAGCTAACGCTTTACCTGCCTTTCCTTGTTGGGCCATCGGATAGCCATCAAATGATGTTGCAACCGTTCCTGCAATTCCTGGTGCATTTAATAAAATTGAAGATGTTGATCCACCAAATACTGCACCGTAATAAACCCCTGCCATCATAACGAGGGCAATACTCGGGTCCATTCCATATGATATTGGAATCATAACACCAATTGCAGTAATTGGACCTAAACCTGGTAACATACCAATAATCGTCCCTAATAAAACCCCAATAAAGATAAATAAAATTCCTTCAAAACTAAACGCTACTTGAACTCCTTGTAACATGCCATCAAAAACACCCATTGTTCCTTTCACCTCAATTCAATTTAAAATGGTAATATACCTGACGGTAATGAAATATCCAATAACATATCAAATACTATATAAAAAACAGTTGGTACAACAATTGACACAATAACATTTGATATATGTTTTTTATAACCTAATGATAAAGTTGTCACGAATAAAAATAATATAGTCGTTAAAACAAAGCCTAATCGTTCTAATAAAAAGATGTATAAAAAGATTAAAATAGCGACAACAAGAATCATGATAAAGTCTTCTTTTTTCTCTGGAATAATCGGACTTTGTTTCTCTTCATCTGCTTCCGTTGACTTAATGAAAAATAACATAATTGATAATGTAAGCAAGGTAATACCTAGCACTAATGGAACAACATCTGCATCAACAGGCACAAGTTCATATTTTGGTAATTTAATCGTTAAAATTAAATAAAGGATTGAAAATAAAAACAAGACGATGGCAGATACTTTATTTCTCATCTGATACATTTTGACACCTCATTCCTTTAATCGTAAACAAAAGGGAGGTAGCCCTCCCTTTTGTCTTTTTTTATATACCTAAGTCTTCTAATAACTTTTCTGTTTCTTCTTTTTCATTATCTAAAAACTCTTTAAACTCGTCACTATCCATATACATGTCATCCCATCCGTATTGCAAACGAATTTCCTTCCATGCATCTGACTCAGTTAGTGCTTTAAATGCTTCTTCATAATATGCTACTTCTTCCGGCTCTAAGTCAGGTGGCCCCATGAAACCTCTCCAGTTAACATAAGTTTCATCAATACCTTGTTCTTTAGCCGTTTCAAAATCTTCGATTGTTTCACCTTCTAAACGTTCTTCCGCTGTAATAGCTAATACTTTAATTTTTCCTGCTTTTACTTGCTCAACTGTTTGTGCAACACTTGTAGAGAATACGTCAACACTTCCATTTAATAAGGCCGTTAACTCTCCACCATCCTGCTCAGACACATATTTAATTTTTGTTACGTCAACACCGTATGCTTTAGCAAAACGAGCAAACTTTAAATGGTCCATACTCCCTGGTGAAGATGACCCAATAATCGTAATGCTTGAAGGATCTTCTTTCATGTCATCAAATAACTCTGGCAAAGTATCCCATGGAGCATCTTCAGCTACAGCAAAAGCACCATAGTCAGCAATGACATTTGCTAAAGGAGTAAAGTCAGTATGATCATATTCTGAATTCCCATTTAATGGTACGTCAATAATCGGTGGCGATGTAACAAAAATATTATAAGGGCTCCCTGCTTTTGAAGCAATATAGTTCCAACCTACTGCTCCTCCACCACCTGTTTTGTTGACAACCCCCATATTGGCATCAACAATATCATCTTCTGCTAGTACTTTTGCAGCCATACGAGCTGTTGTATCCCAACCTCCACCTGCTCCAGATGGTGCGATAATTTCAATCGATTTTGTAGGTTCCCAATCACCTGAATTTGAATTGTTTCCATCCGCTTTATTTCCATCATTATCGTTATTAGAACATCCTACGATAATGACTACTGTGAATAACAACGTTAGTAATAAAAGTAATCTTTTCTTCATTTACTTTTCCCTCCCCTTATTAGTGAAACGCTTACATATATAATATCTATGATTAACTTAAAAGTACAATAGAATTTTCTTATCTATTTGAATTAAAAATGTTTATTAATAAAAAAGCTTGCATTTCTGCAAGCTTTACTCAAATGATTCTTCTAATATTAAATCGATAAAATGATCGACTTGTGGGAGTTGGCGAACTCCTTTATGGAAGCATAACCATGTTTTACGGGTTACTTTTTTCTTATCAACTTCTAGCGGAAAGTAATGATAATGATCCATTAAAGGCTCAGATACACTCATCGGTAAAATGGCCATGCCAAGGCCTTGTTTCATAAATTGTTTACACGTCTCAATTTGGTCGACCGTAATTTTTTTCACTGAATTCGATTTACTTAAGTTTTCTGTAATCCAACTATTCATCGATTCTTCCATACTGTGATCACTTTTGAAAAAGATTAAAGGTCTCGTTTTAATATCTTCTTCCGTAATCGGCTCCGTATCAAAAATATAGAGCGGGTCCTCGAAAAGTAAAATCGATTTACTATCTTTAATCGGATTTCCTCTGACAATCGATACATGGTATTGATCATAACCATCTTTAATTTGTTCACTCAGCCCTGTCACAAGATCAATGGAGACAAGTGGGAACTTTTGCGTAAACTTCGCTAAAATCTTCGGTAAATAACGTTGACTGACAACTGATGAACAAGCAATCGATAAAGTACCACTCACATGTTCACTTGACTTAGCTAGTTTATTTTGCAATTCTTCTTCCATTTGAATGATTTGCTCTGCATGCTTTAATATTATTTCGCCACTTGGTGTTAATTGAAGCTTTTTTGACGTCCGAATAAAAATGGTCTCCCCAAAATGCTCCTCAATAAACTTTAAACGTTGAGATACAGCAGGCTGAGAAATTAAAATATGCCTGGCAGTCCCCCTTACCGTTCCAATTTCGTTTAACTGTAATAAGAGTTTGTAATCATCAATCCGAATCATTTCAAAAACACGTCCTATAATTATTTACTATCACTTTTAAAAAATACATACCTTATATTTTATCGGTCTCACCTGCTAGGCGCAACTAATAAGTGAAAATTTACAAACATGTCACAATTACAGCCTATTAAATCTAAATGACGATGACTGATCACGCCTTTCTCCTAAGCGCAAAAGCCAGCTTTAGATGACCACTTTTAAAAAGATAAATCCTATCATCGTAAAGAAGGCACCAGCTAAGATAAACAGACCTCCCCCTTGGGCAAAGGTATGAATCCGTATATCTGATAGATCTTCTGGATCGTAAGAGAGCTTGACCCTTTTGCCAACCCGTAAAGGCGGATTTTGAGCCACCTTTGATCTCACTTCATAACTTTTATCATCCACCATAAAACGGACTGCTGGATAAACATTCCCCTTATTATCCATTTTCCGATCCTCCGTCACTTCACCAACCGTTTGTTTCCAATGGTAAGGTGGCTTCATCGACTTCATCCCTAATAAGATGAGGAGCGGACCGACAAGAAGAAAAGCAGCCGTTAGTAAGTAAAATATATACATTTCCTCCATTTGTCCACCTCCATTCACTTGCCCTTATCATACCATTTAATGGATATATTCCAAACCCTTTTTTTAAAAAAAAGTCTCCCTCGCCTGAATACTTTTATTATATTAAATCAAAAAAAGCACGAACGTCAGGGAGCTGATCCCCGCTCAGTTCGTGCTTCATTAAAACTTTATGCATATGCTACTTCTTTAAAAATTTCTTCTTTCGGTCCGAATAACTCATATTTAATATTCTCTTTCGGAATGCCTAACTCAACAAGCAAGTTAGCAACATGTGCCATCATTGGAACAGGTCCAACGACATAGTACACCATGCCTTCTTGATGGATATTAGCTAAAACGTCCTTGCTAATAAAGCCGTTGAAGTCTTGATCGCCATCTGGATTGATCGCACGATCATATCCATAAACATATTTCCCATTTTCTAAAGCATCAGTCATCGCTTGCACATCTTCATGGAAGGCATGCAGATTTTCATTTTGTGCTGCATGTAAAAAGGTCACGTGACGGTTTGAGTTTTCTGCCACTAATTGATCCAACATACTTATCATTGGTGTAATACCAACCCCGCCACTCACTAAAGCAATTGGTGCCTGATCATCTTCTTCTAAAGTAAATAAGCCTGCAGGTGCACTCACTTCAACCGTATCCCCTTCATGGACATGGTCATGTAAATGACATGAGACGACACCATTTGTTTCAAAGACATCTTCCTTCTTCACCGAAATACGGAAGTAATCTTCATTTGGCTTCGTTGATAAAGTGTAATGACGAATTTGCTTATGTTCAGCACCTTCTGGCTTCACACGAACCGTTAAATATTGACCAGCCACATAGCTTGGTACTTTAGATTCGTCTTTTGGCTTTAAGTAAAAGGATGTAATGACATCACTTTCAGCTACTTTTTTCTCTAGGACAAACTCTTTAAATCCGCGCCAGCCCCCTGCTGCCTCTTCTGCTTGCACGTATAATTTTTCTTCTGCTTCAATAAAGACATTAGCTAAGACACCGTAAGTTTCTTCCCAAGCTGCCATAATCTCATCTGTTGCAGCATCGCCTAAAACCTCTTTAATCGCAAAAAGTAAATGTTTCCCAACGATCGGATAATGCTCTGGTAAAATGTTTAAGGCACGATGTTTTTCAGCTACAAGTGATACATCATCAATAATATTTTCTAAACGGTCAATATGAACCGCTGCTTGATAAACCATATTAGCTAACGCTTCTTGTTGTTTCCCTTTTGACTGGTTCGTTTTATTAAAGATATTTAATAACTCCGGATTTTCCGTAAACATCTTTTTATAAAATACCGTCGTAATTGTCGTTCCATGTTCAGCTAATACCGGTGCTGTCGCCTTAATAATATCCATTGTTTCTTCTCGTAATGCCATTGTCAATCGCTCCTCTTTTATTATTATATATGTTAACTCTTAAAGATGTATTTTTAATACACCTTTAGTGTAACGACAATTGAATAATCATTCAATGCCATTTCAACCGTTTTCATCATCTGTCAAAAAATCGTCATCATTCATTTGAAAAACTGTCAAATGTCCATGTTATAATAGAAACAGGTGATAAAAATGAGATTAACCCAATATACAGACTACGCCTTACGCGTTTTAATGTATTTATCAGTTAAAGAAAGCGAAGAGAAAACGACCATTACAGAAATTACGGAAGCCTATCATATTTCACGCAACCATTTAACGAAAGTCATCCACCATTTAGGCAAACTAAAACTCATTGAAACGACACGTGGCCGTGGTGGCGGCTTCACATTAGCTAAAGCCCCTAGCCAGATTACAGTCGGCTATGTCGTTCGGCATATGGAAGAAGATTTTTACCTTGTCGAATGTTTTAATTGCCAGACAAATCAATGTATCTTAACACCCGCCTGCCACTTACAAAATGTCTTATCCGAAGCCTTGCAAGCTTATTTATCTGTCCTTGATGCCTATACCTTAGCAGATATAACCGATAATCCAGGCAGTTTAAGACAATTATTAAACTTATGAAAAAAAAGCCCTTTCTTCTACGCGAAGAAAGGGCTATTCGTCCTATAAGTTATTACGCCAATCTAAGAGGCGTTCACGATCATCATTTGTCATCCCACCATCAGCGACAATGACATCTAAAAGTTGATCAAAATTTAAAATCGTGTCATAAGGGAAGTTAGCTTCAGCAAAATTCGTTTTTGCCTTTTCAATTCCATAAGTGAAAATAGCTAATACATGTTCCACTTCTACACCTTCTACTGCTAAGACTTTTGCTGCATCAATAGCAGAACCACCTGTTGAGATCAAATCTTCAATGACAAGGGCTTTTTGACCTTTTTCTATGACCCCTTCAATTTGACTTGCTGTTCCATGACCTTTCGGCTTTGAACGAATATAAACCATCGGTAAATTCATTGCTTCTGCAAGCCATGCTGCATGGGGAATCCCTGCTGTTGCACAGCCTGCAATGACATCTGGCTTC
>DATGTP010000003.1:0-54732 GCA_035301825.1 Pseudogracilibacillus sp.
GGAAAAAATGAAGGGATCTTGCAATACAATCCCCATATGACTTCTTACTTGTTGACGTGACATCTCCTTTATATCTTGATGATCAATCATAATACGCCCTTTCTGTGGATCATAAAATCGACAAAGTAAATTCATCGTCGAACTTTTTCCAGAGCCTGTATGTCCGACAAATGCGACCGTTTCGCCAGCTTGAATATGAAAAGACATATTTTTTAAAACATCGTCATTACCATCATAAGAAAAAGTCACATCATCAAATCTTATATCACCTTTATATCGCGGTATTGGTTTTAAATTGACTTCTTCACCCGCTTCATCCATGAGAGCAAACATTCGATTCCCTGCCGCTCTAGCTTGTTCAATGAGAGGAAATTGATTAACCAAGTTGTTCACAGGTTCGTAAAAGCGTGTTAAATAATCGACAAGAGCATATAACATCCCTATTGAAATAATGGAGCTCGGCTCTAAACTCATTTGCCCAAAATACCAAATAAGCCCAACAAATGTTAAGTTTCGAAAAACATTTACTAAGTTGTAATTCGTTAAGGCACCTAATTTCACAAGCTTTTTCTGATTTTGATAAATATCTTCATTCAATTGATTGAAATCATTCATCATTGATTTCTCAATTCCATAAGCTTGGATGATAGGCATCCCTTGAATTGACTCATTAATTGTACCGTTGATCTCACTATTTTTTGTACGAATTATTAAATTAAATTTAGAGCCGAAATATTTATAGACGCGCATCCAAACATAAATGAGTGGAATCATAAGTAAACAAACAAAGGCAGTCGGTGGATGCAAAATGTAAATCGCTATTAAGATTCCAAACATATAAATCATTTGAGTCACGACAATCGATAGGACGCGTTCATACAATTCACGCATGGCCTCTGTATCATTCGTAATTCGTGCTACAATTTTACCAGCAGGTTCATTTACATAATATTGCATCGGAATCGTCTGTGTATGATTAAAAATATCTTGTCTCATCTTTCGAACAATATTATTTGAAGATTTTTGTAATAAGTAAGTTTGGAAAAACTGAAAGATTCCAGCGGCAAATAAGAGACCTATATAAATAGCTAACAAAATGATGATTGCCTTTTTTTCTAAAACAAAAAATTGATAAACTTCTTGAACAGACAATTTTGTAGCAGCTACACGTGTTTCTCCATCCGACCCGATCATTAATTGCCCATCTTCATAAGCACGTTTTCCTTCAAAAGGAACTTCACTATCTGTTATATAGTATGATCGTCCAATAGCAATTAGAGTCCATGGCTTTCCCTTCACTTCTTCTTGATTGGCATTTTCTTTTCGAACAAAAAACTTCCCATCATATGCTGCCCGATCATCACCATCATCTACTTCATACCAAATACCTTCTATACCTAAAATATGGTCATCAATCACTTTCTTTGCAATGAGCGGACCTGCAAGTTCCATAGCTGTTGCGATAATGAGACAAATAATCGCAATCATAATACTCTTTTTAAAAAGCCAAGCATATTGAAACAAACGTCTTTCTGTTGAAACTTTCATACAGATCCCTCCTCACTCTTCCATTTTTTGTTCTTCAAATTGTGATTGATACCAACCATTTTGCTTCATGAGTTCATCATGGCTTCCACGTTCACTTATTTTTCCGTTTTCTAAGACGATAATTTCGTCCGCATGCCTAACTGCTGATAAGCGGTGAGCCGCAATAAATGTTGTTTTATCTTGACGTTCCTCTTTTAAATGATCAATTATCGCTGCTTCAGTCGTTCCATCTACAGCAGATAAAGAATCGTCTAAAATTAAAATATCGGGATTTTTAATAAATGCTCGAGCTAAAGCAACACGCTGCTTTTGTCCCCCTGATAAGGTGACACCACTTTCTCCGACTAATGTGTTTAGACCTTCCGGCAACTGCTTTATATCATTCAGAAAATGAGCAAGCTCCATCACTCGATAAATCTCTTCATCAGACGCCGTTTCATTTCCATGTTTAATATTCTCCCGGATTGTTTTAGAAAATAATATTTGTTCTTGGGGCACATAACCAATTAAACGCCGAATATCGTAAATATCTAATTGTTCAATCGGAATACCATTCCATAATATATCACCTGATTGTTTATCAAATTGTCGAAGCAACAATTTAAACAAACTTGTTTTACCTGAACCTGTTTTCCCAACGACCCCTATTGTGTCACCTTTTATCACTTCTAGAGAATCTAGCTCTAATTGAATTTGATTTTGATTAGGATATGAAAAAACGACATTTTTAATATCGATTCGATCCACTTTCTGAATTGACCTTGGATTGCTTTGATTTTTAATATCTGCCTGATAAGATAAAACACCTTCAACTCGGTCTAAAGAGGCATTACCACGTTGCATAATATTAATCAGCTCTCCAACGGCAAACATTGGCCAAATCAACATACCTAAATAGACATTAAAGGTAACTAAGTCACCTAAAGTCATGGCACTTTCAAATACAAGGATCGAACCATAACCTAATCCAATTGTATAAGCAATACCAACTAATATTTTCATCGTTGGCTCAAACAATGCATCAACTTTAGCAACAGCCATATTTTTTTCAAACACATCATCAGTCATATGGCGAAAGCGCTTGGCATCTTCATCTTCTTGTACAAATGCTCGAATAACTCGAACACCACGAATTGATTCTAAGACACCATTATTCATATCCCCAAATGCATTTTGAGCGACTGTAAATCGTTTATGAATAACAGCACCATACTTATTCATAATGAGCGCCATAATCGGTAGTGGAATCAAGGCAGCAAAGGTTAATTTCCAACTAATTGTAAAGCCCATCATGGCAATAATCATGAACATAAATGTCGTCGCATCAACTAATGTTAAAATACCAAAACCAGCTGTTAATGAAATAGCTTTTAAATCATTTGTACTTCTAGCCATTAAGTCACCTGTTTTGAAACGTGTATAAAATGTAGGTGACATTTTAAGAAAATGACGCATTAATCGACTGCGCATCACTTTTTCTAATGTAACGGATCCACTAAAGAGAGCTGTATTCCATAAATAAGTGACAATATAATGCGTTAGGATAACTGATAAAAAAATAATAATAACTGTTATTAACATCGACTGGCTAATCGATTGAAATCGTATATTGTCAACGACATAACCAATTAGCTTAGGCGGAAGGAGTCCCAATGCACTTGCAGTCATAATACCTAAGACTGAAAAAAGATAACGTTTTTTATGCTGTTTGAAAAACCAAGTTAATTTAATAAATACATCAAACATTTCTCCACCTACCTTTCATAAAAAGAGACAGCAACAGTAAGATTATTACTGCAACTGTCATTTTTTTATCATTTCTCTTTGAATCCATCCTTCTAACTTTTGAGGGGAAAGTGGTTCGCAATAATAGTAACCTTGAGCAATTTCACACCCTAATTGTTTGAACCGTTTTAATTGCTTTTCAGTTTCAACCCCTTCAATAATGATGTCAATATTTAATGACTTAGTCAAACCGACAACAGCTTGCACGATTGACCGTTTACTTCCCTCTTCGATATGTTGGGCAAATAAACGATCTAGCTTCAGACCGTCTAAAGGAATCCGGTCTAGTATGTTAATCGAGGAAAAACCAACACCAAAATCATCCATAATGACTTTGACCCCGCGATTACGTAAACGATATAACTGCATGGCTATTTCATCCAGATCACTAAAAATAACTTTTTCTGTTATTTCAAAAGCAAGTAAGTTCGAGGAAAAACCTGTTCGATTTAATATATCTTCAAACCATTTAAAAAAACTTTCTGTTTCAAATAAATGTGCAGTCACATTAATTGAAATAGGAATATCTTGCTTAGTGCTTTGCCAATATTGACCTTGTTTACACACAGCTTCAATCAACCACAATGTTAAGGGAACGATAAAGCCTGTCTTTTCAGCTAAAGGAATAAACTCAGATGGTTTCACATGGCCAAACTGTGGATGTTTCCACCTTAATAAAGCTTCCACACTATACAATGCTTCATCTTTTATATATATTTTCGGTTGATAAACAATATAAAATTGTCCTTGTTCCAGGCCAGCTTCCATATCTGATAAGAGTCTTGTTTCACGTTTTGCATCCATCTCCATTAAACGATTATAAAAGAAGTAAGTTCCTTTTCCTTCAGCTTTCGCAATATACATAGCTTCATTTGCTTTTCTGACAAGGGTGTATGGTTCATCCTCTTCGACATAATCAATCGCAATCCCAAGACTACACGTAACAAGTAATTGCAAGTTGGGCATTCGAATCGGCCGCTTCATTTCAGTCAATATACGTTTGATAAGTATCGTTACTTTTTCTTTATCTGTTTCATCTAGGATAAAAACAAACTCATCTCCACCAAGGCGATAAAGTGATTGCTTCTGATTAACAAACTTACGCAAGCGTTGGCTTACTTCAATGATAACCTTATCACCAATATGATGCCCTTGTGAATCATTGATCAGTTTAAAATTATTTAAATCTATGAATAAAACTGCTTTTCTATCAGTTTTATTCATTGCTTCGAGAGCATCGTTTAGAGCATGGCGGTTATTCAATTGTGTTAAAGGATCTTCAAAGGCCATTTTCGAAAGCATAGACCGATCAAAATACATAGCAGCCCATGATATAAATAGAATTAGTGTTAAGGTTCCCGTTACACCAATTAATAGGCCTAAATGAATTGCCGGTTCTTCTACCATGAAATCTTCTTCAATATGAAACCGAGCTGCATACATTCCTGTATAATGCATGCCACTAATTGCAATCCCCATAATACTGGCAAATAGCAGTTTATTTAAAAAGGTAATTTTTTCTTTATTGTAGCGAATAAACAAGTATAAAGCGATATAGGAAGCAATTAAGGCGATTACAATTGATAAAATAACATAAAGCGGGTCATAACTTAAGATGGCATGACTCGTCATAGCAGCCATTCCTACATAATGCATTAATATAATCCCGCTTCCTAAAAACAATCCACCTAATAATATCCGAAAATGTTTCCTACCTGACATCATTGTTAAGTAGTAAGCAATAAATGATGCACTTATACTGAATAACATAGATGCAATCGTTAAAACAGGATTATATTCTATTTGGATTGGGATATGGTAAGCTAACATACCGATAAAATGAAACGCCCATATTCCATTCCCCATGACAATTGCACCGGCTATGAGCCAGAAGACACGCTTCTTCCGTAAAACAACATGGGATAAGCGGGTTGCAATGTTTAAACTAGCGAATGATGTCACAATTGAAATAACAATTGATAAGACCACTAGCCAGCTATTATATTCTCCTTGTAAATACATAATAGACTCACACCTATAATTTTTCTCAATATTTTTACTACTTATTATTTTCTACTATTTATGACAAAATAGCAATTACTTAACTACTTTACATTATATTCTTTTACCAAATCATGGTATAATTAAAAATAATTTAAAATTAAGAGGAGTTGCACATATGCGAGTAGAGGAAATGTTGAAATATAATGAGCAATTTGTACAAAATAAAGATTATGAAGCTTTCACAACAGACTCCATCCCAAACAAAAAAATGGTTATCTTTACATGTATGGAATCAAGATTAGTAGAATTATTACCTAAAGCCTTAAACATTTCAAACGGAGACGTTAAAATGGTTAAAAATGCTGGGGCAATTATTCGAAAATCATTCGATAGTATTTTGAAAAGTATTTTAGTCGCTGTATATAATTTACAAGCTGAGGAAGTTGTTGTCGTAGGCCATCATGATTGTGGTATGTCTTGTGTTAATACAAATGAACTTATTGATAAAATGAAGGCAGAAGGGATTACTGATGATACCTTTAAAACACTTGAGTATGCTGGTTATGATGTACATCGTGAGTTTCATGGATTTGAAACGGTAGAAGAATCAGTTTTACAAAGTGTTGATATCATTCGTGAACATCCTCTTTTACCTAAACATGTTCTCGTACATGGATTAGTTATTGATCCACATACAGGAAAAGTTGATGCTGTTTCCATTGATGATAAAGAAAAGCTGGAAGATTAATATCTTCCAGCTTTTTTATTATAGCCTTATATCTTCAGTTTCTTCTTCTGTCTTTTGTTCAAGAATTGCTTCCTGGTCATCTTCATCTTCACCGTTTTCATCTGGAACTAAACCTGATAAGAGGTGAACGCGTAAAATAATTCCGAGGAATTTATCATCCTCATCTGTTACAACAAGTGGATATTTCGTCTCAATCGATTTTTGGATAAGGTCATTTACATATTCATCTTTTCGGACGATTTGAATATTATGACGTAAAATGTCTTGAATTGTCTTTTCTTGTTTTACCCCTTTAATAGCATCATCAATCGTAATCATCCCTTGAATACGATTCTCATCATCTACTACAAACAAACTCGACAAACTATGTTCACGCATCGTGTTAACCGCTTTACGTAAACGATCATTAACATGTGCTTTAATATTCGTTTCAGTCATCACATGCTCTGCTTGGAATACTTTAGATCGATCAATATCTTGGATAAAGTCCTCAATATAATCATTTGCAGGCTCATCAATGATCTCTTCAGGTGTTCCAACTTGAACGACTCGACCATCTTTCATTACTGCAATTCGATCCCCTAATTTAAATGCTTCGTTGACGTCATGTGTGATAAATATAATTGTTTTCTTTAGTTTTTCTTGTAATGAAATAAGTTCTGATTGCATTTCACGTCTAATTAAAGGATCCAGCGCACTAAACGGCTCGTCCATTAGTAGAATATCAGGATCGTTCGTTAAAGCTCTTGCAAGACCTACACGTTGTTGCATTCCACCTGACAATTGCTGTGGATATTGGTTTTCATATCCTTTTAATCCTACAATTTCGATGTTTTTCATCGCTATTTTACGACGTTCTTCTTTAGAAACTTTGCGCACTTCTAGTCCATATTCAACATTGGCTAAAACTGTTCGGTGATCAAATAATCCAAAATGTTGAAATACCATGGCTATTTTACTTTGACGTGTACGTTGTAATTTCTTCTTATCATAATCAACAATATTCGATCCCTCTAAATAAATCTTCCCATCAGTCGGTTCATGGAGTCTGTTAAAACAACGAATTAATGTTGATTTACCACTTCCAGATAAGCCCATCACAACAAATATTTCACCTTTTTTAATGTCTAAAGAAGCATCATAAACACCAACAGTATGTCCGGTTTCTTTTAATATATCTTCTTTTGACTTCCCTTCACGCACTAACGGGACGACTGATTTTGGTTTTGGACCAAATATTTTTGTTACATGCTCTAATTTCAAAATTGTCGTCATTGTTCAATCCTCCGATGTTTTTGGAATTTATCAGCTACACCATTTGTAATTCGGTCGATTATAATCGCTAAAAATACGATACTAATTCCCGCTTCAAATCCAAGTGCAATATCTATTTTGTTAATCGCAACAAGTACTTGCTCTCCTAAACCTTTAGCTCCTACCATTGAAGCTATAACAACCATGGCAAGTGCCATCATTGTCGTCTGGTTAATTCCTGTCATAATCGTAGGTAAACCTTGTGGTAATTGCACTTTAAATAATATTTGTAATTTAGATGAACCGAATGATTCAGCTGATTCAATTAAATCATTAGGTACACCTCGAATAGCTAGTTCCGTTAAACGGATAACAGGTGGTATCGCATAAATTAAAGTCGCAAATACAGCCGATACGTTACCAAGTTTAAAGAAAAAGATTGCTGGAATTAAATATACAAAACTCGGCATCGTCTGCATAGCATCAAGTATTGGACGCATAATTCCTGAGAATATCTTACTGAAAGCCATCCATATCCCTAATGGAATTCCAATTAATAATGAGATAAAGACCGACGTAATAATAATAGCAATTGTCGTCATCATATCATCCCACAGACTAAATGATCCGATTAGAAAAATAAAGGCCCCAAAAACTATTCCCCAAATAAAGGATTTAAAATACCAACCTAAAGCAACAATTATAATAACAAATACCCACCAAGGTAAAAACATTAAAGCATCATCAATCGCATTAATCGTCATCGTTGCTACTCTAAATATGAAATCAAATAATGGTGCCCAAGCAATTGAAAGATTTCTTACAAAATCATCAACATATTGCCCTACATTCATTGTCCACTCTTCTGGAAATACACTCATAATATGCACTGCAAAATGCAGTTTTCACATCCTTCTCTAAATAGTGTTAAAAGGCAGCTAACTTATTAGTCAGCTGCCTAGAAAATTAATCTAAAGCTTTTTTAACTTTTTCTGCAACTTCCTCTGAAACCCATGATGTCCAAATATCTTCGTGTTCTTTCATCCACCATATTGCAGCTTCATCTGGATCTGCATCATTTTCTTCCATATAGTTTAAAGCTTCTTCCGTTAATTCACTACTTGTTTCATATTTTTCTAGAAACTCAGTTACTTCAGGAGCTTGATCTGGAAAATCTTTATGCACAGCAACTACTACATCATTTGGTGGAAATGCAGTTGTTGAATCTTCCTCCCACTGTGCTTCATCATATTCAGGCTCTTCTAGTAACACTAAGTCATACTGTGCCGTAATTGCTGTCGGCGCCCAGTAGTAACCTACCCAACCTTCACCTTTGTTATAAGCATCTACTAATGATGTAATAATAGCTGCATCTGAACCAGGTGAAAAGTCGTTAAATGTTTCATCTAAACCTAATGCTTCGATTTTCTCTGAAATATTATCTTTTAGTTCCCAACCACTTGGTGCGTTAATAATACGTCCACGACCTGGGTCTTCTGGATCTTCAAATACATCTGGGTAATCTTTTAAATCTTCCACTGTCTTTAAGTCAGGTGCTAATGGTTCAATCCCACGCTCATCATCACCTTCGATTACATAACGCGGTACCCATAAGCCTTGATCATTATCATCAAAGTTAACAGATAATTTTACAATATCACCAGAATCTATTGATTCCTCATAAAGATCTCTAATATTATCTGTCCATACCTCTGTATAAACATTAATATCTCCATTACGTAACCCTTGGATTGTCGTTGCCGTCGATCCACTTGTTACGTCTGTGTCATAATCAAAACCTTCTTCTATAATAGTTTGTGCAATACTGTTGTGCACACGAATACTATCCCATCCAGCGTCAGCAAAAACAATTGTATCAATGTCTTCGTTTGATGCTGAATCACCACATGCTGCTAATACTATTAGAAATGTGGCAAAAATGATTGCTAAATACTTTTTCACGTTTAATTGTTCCTCCCTAATATTATCTTGTGAATTTTTCACACACTTTAATCGTACCGAATTCGCTATGATATATCAAAAGCCATATAACGAGATAATAGCGCATATTCCATCATATTATTCCTTTATACGACAATTTATAGCGCTTATTTGCCAAATGCTTGTATATGCATACGTTTTCATATGAGTTTGACTTTCTGACTTTTCTTAATTTTCTTACATCAATACATAATAAAAAAGACTAAAAACAAGTAACTGGAAATATGTGACGAATAATAGTTGTATATAAGCTAAGTAACTTACAACAATCATATCACCATCTTTCCATCACTTTTAAATACTTGTTTTCTAGTCTCTACAATTTATTTTTTTCTCACATCTTCAATGAGTGAGATGACTTGATTAAATGACTGACTACTATCATATGTTTTCATTTGATTGACCATATGATCACGATCACTTACTAACGATTCAATCGAAGTTAGGAGGGTATCACGATTAACATCTTCTTCATCTAAGACATGAGCAAAACCGCTTTTGACAAAGGATTTAGCATTGTCAATTTGATCACCACGACTCACTGATAATGGGAGCGGGATTAATAGCATCGGCAAACGCAAAGCTAAAAATTCAAAAATAGCATTAGAGCCTGCACGTGACACAACATAGTCTGTAATAGCAAATATATCATTTAATCCTTCACTAATATAATCGAATTGAGCATAACCAGGATGCCCCTTTAATGTTTCATCGACATTACCTTCCCCACAAATATGAATGATTTCATATTTATCTAAGACTGCATTTAAGTTTTCACGAATTGCTTTATTGATATTTTTAGAGCCCATACTTCCGCCCATGACTAAAACAACCGGTTTATCACCTTTTAAGCCCGTTAGAGCAAACCCCTTTTCTTCTTGCCCTGTAAACAATTCCTTTCGAATAACAGCACCAATATGAATTGCTTTTGTCTCTTTAATAAATTGCTTCGTTTCAGGAAATGTTGTTAATACTTTTTGAGCAAATGGAGTTGCAATTTTATTAGCTAATCCAGGTGTTAAATCTGATTCATGGATGATCGTTGGAATGCGACGCATCTTTGCCGCCAACACAACAGGAACAGAAACAAATCCTCCCTTTGAAAACACAACTTGTGGCTTGCGTTTACGCATAATATTCCAAGCTTGCGAGGTCCCTTTCACAACTTTAAAAGGATCCTTCACATTTTCTAGTGACATATAACGTCTAAGTTTACCTGTTGAGATAGGATGATAAGTGACTCCATTCAATGGTTCAATTAACTTTCTTTCAATCCCATCATGTGATCCGATATAGTCAATTTGCCAACCTTCTTGTTTAAAATATGGAATCAGTGCTAAATTTACGATGACATGACCAGCTGTCCCGCCACCTGTAAATAAGATTCTTCGCTCTTGCATCTTTTTAAATTCCTCTCTTCATATACTGATACTTATTATATATGATTTCCTATAAAAAAGAATTCTTTTTCTATTTACCATGAGTATAAAGTGTTTCACTTTTTTGCCCTATCATTTTATCAAGTAAAGATAAGACATATAAATCTGTTTTCTTATATAACGCTTCTATAGATATAGCCTGGTCAATGATATGATTCCAAGGTTCATACACCGATAATTCATTCGGATATAAGTCGAATAAAGCAATAATATCCCAATACACATCATAATTGTTACCAGAGGCCTTTTCAAATGAATTAGCTATATTAGAATTGAAGACAATCGCTAAGTTCCACTTGCAATGAGCAAGATCAACATATCTCGGACCAATACAACTATTTATCCAATCAACTACACTAACAATCTTATCTTCTTGCCATAGCACGTTATTTAAATGATAGTCACGATGGAGAAAGACTGGTTTATATTCAGGTATTTCACGCTGATTAACATAGGTAATTAATTGCTCCCAAGCAGCTTGGTGTCTCGTCCAGCTTGGCACTACATAATCTTCTTTCTTCCGATATGGTTGATAAGTATAAGTCTGATTTAATGGTGTCTCATGTATGAGCTTTAATTGGCTAGCTAGTTGATTGACTAATTTCTGGGGATCGATATGCGAAGTTGATAAAGTGCCAGGTAAGTAGCTCATTAACAATGTCGGGTAATCACAATATATCGCTTGATGATCCATAGCTATAAAACGTGGACTATTAATTGGTGTCTGTTCTAAGTGTTGTAATTGTTCTTTTTCTTGCACTAATATATTTGGCTCATCTTTCATCCATACTTTATCTTCTATCTGTCTAATGACGTAAGGAAATCCTTTTACCTTATATATTTTAGACGACTTCCCACCTTTTAAAGCTATCAAGTCAATATCTTCAACTTGTAATTGTTTACTTAGCCATTGTTTTGTCTTTTGCATCTATCTCACCTCTTTATAAAAAAAGCGCCGAAGAGAAATCTTCGGCGCTTCATCTTTATCTATTAACCTTGTAATAATAAATCGTATGGATCTTCAAGCATTTCTTTAATTCTAACTAAGAATTGAACTGCTTCTTTACCATCTACAATACGGTGGTCATATGATAATGCTAAGTACATCATCGGACGTACTTCAATTGTATCATCTGGCATAACAACCGCACGTTTTACAATGTTATGCATTCCTAAAATACCTACTTGTGGTGCGTTTAAGATCGGCGTTGATAACATTGAACCGAAAATACCACCATTTGTAATTGAGAATGATCCACCTTGTAAATCGTCTAATCCTAATTTATTGTCACGAGCCATTGTTCCTAAACGAACAATCTCTTTTTCAATTCCAGCAAAGTCTAATTTATCTGCATCACGTACAACTGGAACAACTAATCCACCTTCAGTTGATACTGCGATTCCGATATCATAGAATTCTTTAATAATTAAGTCTGTTCCATCGATTTCAGCATTTAATAGTGGGAATTCTTTTAATGCTGCAACTGCTGCTTTCGTGAAGAAAGACATAAATCCTAGTTTAATGTCATTTTTCGCAACGAACTGCTCTTGACGCTCTTTACGCAAGTTCATAATTGCGCTCATATCAATCTCGTTAAACGTCGTTAACATAGCCGCATTATGTTGTGCTTCAACTAAACGCTTTGCGATTGTTTGACGACGACGCGTCATTTTCTCTACACGTACAGGCTTATCATATTGATCTGCTGCACTTGGTGCATCAGCCTTAGGTGCTGCAGGTGCAGACTTCGGTGCATTAGCCGCTGCTTCTACATCTTCAGGACGGATACGACCTAAAGGATCTTGTGCAACAACTTTCGATAAATCAATACCTTTTTCACGAGCTAGTTTACGAGCTGCTGGTGTTGCAATCACGTCTGAATTATCTACTGATTCTTCAGTTGTTTCTGCTGCAGCTGGCGCACTTTCTTCTTGAGCTTTAGGCTCTTCTGCTTTCTTTTCTTCAGCTGGTGCCGCTTCTGGTGTTGCTCCTGCTTCACCATTCTCGTCTAATTTCCCGATTACATCACCAACAACAACGTCAGTCCCTGCCTCAGCAGTAATTTCTGTAATCACACCATCAAATTCAACATGTACTTCAACGTTAACTTTATCAGTCTCTAATTCTACGACTGCGTCACCTTTAGAAACTTTATCACCAACGTTTACAAGCCACTCTGCTATTGTACCTTCTTCAATTGACTCTGCTAGTTCTGGAATTTTAATTTCCTTCACTATTATTTCCTCCCTTTGCTGGATTTAATGCATCTGTAATAATTTTATCTTGAATCACTTTATGGACATTTGGCTCCCCAACGGAAGTTGCTGCACGTTTAGGTTGGCCAATATATCGTAAGTTAACACCTTCTGGAACAATGTTACGTAAGTACTCTAACACATAACTCCATGATCCCATATTTTTCGGCTCCTCTTGTACCCAAACGATTTCTTCAACGTTCGGTAATTGAGCAATTTCTTTCTTTAGTTCCTCTAATGGGAATGGATATAATTGTTCTACACGGATTGCGCGTAACCAATCAAATTTTTCATCTGATTTTTTAATCGCATCTTCAATATCAACCATCACTTTACCAGAACCTAGCAACAAACGCTTAGCGTTTTTCTTACTAACCTTCAAGTTTGGTTGATCGATAATTGGTTTAAACTTCCCTTTAGTAAAGTCTTCAATTGGTGAAGATATTGCTTCACTACGGATTAAACCACTTTTCGGCGTCATCATAATTAATGGACGCGCTTCTTCACTACCACGCATTGCCGCTTGTCTTCTTAAAATATGGAAGAATTGAGCTGATGATGTAACATGAGCAACAATCCAGTTATTCTCCCCAGCCATTTGTAAGAATCGCTCTAAGCGCGCACTTGAGTGTTCCGGACCTTGTCCTTCATAACCATGTGGTAGTAACATAACCATATTTGATTTATCGCCCCATTTAGCACGAGCTGATGAAATAAATTGGTCAAAGATAACTTGAGCTACGTTTGAGAAGTCTCCAAATTGTGCTTCCCATAACACTAATGTATCTGACGAATGAACACTATAACCGTATTCAAACCCTAATACTGCTGTTTCCGATAATGGACTATTACGAATGTCAAATGTTGCTTTAGCATCTTCTAATCCATGCATTGAACAATACTTTTCACCTGTCTCAGTATCATATAATACAACGTGACGGTGCGCGAACGTTCCACGCTCAGAATCTTGTCCTGTTAAACGAATTGGAATACCGTCTTTTAAGATCGACGCAAATGCTAATGCTTCTCCTGCACCCCAATCAACTTTTTGACCTTCATCAAAGATCTTCTCACGACGCGAGAACACTCGATTTAATCGTTTAAATTGATTAAAGTTTTCAGGTCGTTTTAATAAGTCCTCGTTTAATTTTTTAAGTGTATCTTTTTCGACTGCTGTCTCATATTTATCGATACTGCTTGCTAATACTTCTGGCATATTAACTTGCGATAAACCTTCTAGTTTATTTTCTTTTAAGGTATCGTATGTTTTTTGTAATTTATCTTCTACTTCAGCTTTAAGTTTTGATAATTCATTTTCATCAATTACATTTGCTTCCACTAACTCTTTAGCAAACACCTCTGTTACTGTTGGATGCTCATCAATTTCACGGTACATACCTGGTTGAGTTGAACGAGGTTCATCCATCTCATTATGTCCGTAACGGCGATATCCAACTAAATCTAGGACAAAATCTTTTTTAAATTCATGTGAATACTTATATGCTAATTGAATAGCGTTCACACATGAAATGGGATCATCCGCATTGACACGAATAATTGGAATTTCATATCCTTTCGCTAAATCACTTGCATACCGTGTTGAACGAGCTTCATCACGATCTGTCGTGAATCCTACTAAGTTGTTTGCAATAATGTGTAATGTTCCTCCGACGCCATAACCTTTCAACTTGCTTAAGTTAATCGTCTCAGGTACAATACCTTCTCCAATAAATGCTGCATCACCATGAATAACAACATTCATCGCCTTATTTAAATCTTGTTTAGGATAACCTGGTTCTGATCGATCATCCTGCGCCGCACGAGTAAACCCTTGAACAACTGGATTAACAAACTCTAAGTGTGAAGGGTTATGAGCTAATTGAATTCGTGTTGCAAATTCGCCTTCTTTAACGTCACGTGTGCCACCAAAGTGATATTTCACATCACCCGTCCAACCATATTCGATTTGTACCGATGAACTTTCTGTCGGTATTAACTCTTTATCTGGTGCATAGTTGAACTCTGAGAAAATTTTATCAATCGGCTTACCTAATACGTGAGCTAGTACAGCTAGACGTCCACGGTGTGCCATTCCCATCATAATATTCTCAACACGATCACGATTGGCTAATTTAACAAGTTGGTCTAAAACAGGAATCATTGATTCTAAACCTTCAATAGAGAAGCGTTTTTGACCGACAAATTTTTTGTGTAAAAATTGTTCAAATCCTTCAACATGAACAATTCGTTCTAACAACTGTTTTTTCTCTTCATTATTAAAGTCGATTTCAAAGTTACCCGTATCGATTTGATCTAATAGCCAGTCACGTTCAGCTTCATCTTTTAAATGTTCATATTCAAATGCGATACGCCCAGTGTAACGTCGACGTAAATATTCTACTGCATCAAGTCCTGTTTCAACATTTGCAGGAGCTTTGTCCCAAATCCATTCAGCTGGCATGCTACGCAAGTCATCATCAGTTAATCCGTACTCTTCCGCACGTAAAAGCTTCGTTTCTTCAATTGAACGACCAATTGCATAAATGTCAGCCTCTAACGTACCAAAACGACGAATAGCATCTACATAGCGCTGTGCTGATGTAATTTTTTTAATTTGTTCAGTTGATAAACCTGTTGTTCCACTTTGAACTGTTTCTTGATGATCCTGCCACTTAGGGGCACCATATTGGTCAAACATACTTTTTAATGTCGAATCAACTTCTTCCGGATTCTCCTTATATAATTCGTATTGTTCTTCCACATATCCCATATTCGGACCATAAAAATTCTTCCAAAATTCCTGAGCAGATTTTTCGTTTTGAAACACGCCCTATACCCCCATTAGATATTGACTTTCCGTTTGTTCAACGGTTTGACACATTCAACCTTCATTATAGAACTGTCCTAGTGTTCAAGCAACTAAAAAGTCCTATATTCCCCTTGTAAATAATATCGAAAACATTTCATTTCGTCAACGTTTTAGCTATAATTTAATTTGATAGGGGTATATAAGCTCGAATTATCAGATGAGAGGTGATTAATTTGGACAAGGTTACATTTACGAAAAATGATTTCGACACTTTTTTAATTGATGGATTAGACGAAAGAATGCAGGCAATCCGCACACGTATTCAACCTAAATTTAAGGAGATTGGAACAGCTTTAACAGAAGAGCTTTCTATGTTAGTTGGTTCGGAAATGTATTTACATATTGCAAGACATGCTAGAAGAACAGTGAACCCGCCCAATGATACTTGGCTAGCTATTGCTGGTAATAAACGGGGTTATAAAAAGCATCCCCATTTTCAAGTAGGTTTATGGGATGACAGGTTGTTTATTTGGTTAGCTTTTATTTATGAATTACCACATAAAGAACATATCGCTCAAGTCTTTATCAATCACCAAGATATGATAAACCAATTGCCAAAAGACTTTCATATTTCATTAGACCATATGAAGAAAGATGCTGAAACAATTGAAGCAATCGACTTGGACCAAGCACTGACACGCTTTAAAGATGTAAAAAAAGGTGAATTCTTAGTTGGTAAGTATATTGAACATACCGATCCAATTTTACTAAATAGTGATCAACTTTATAAAGAGATCAAAACAATTTATGAACAACTCATCCCTTTATATAAACTATCCTTTGATGGGATTCAATTAAGTGGACAGTAATTATTACACTTTTTATAATAAAAGGTGTATAATATATTTTAAATAAGTGAATTCGCACACTAATTTTCAGGAGGCGCAATAAAATGAAATTATTATTAATTTTAGCAGTTTGTGTTACTTTCCTTACAGCTTGCTTAACATCTGCATATGAATCAAAACCAGGTGTTCCAAAGAAAAATCAATAATAAAGATAAAAAACTGTTTCATTCCTTTAAAGGGATGAAACAGTTTTTTTATTTCATATTTGGAAAACCTTGCTGCCGTAAAGCTTCATATAAAACAATGGCAACCGTGTTTGATAAATTAAGTGAACGGACCTTATCATTTTCTGTCATATGAACACGCAAGCATTGATCTTCCTTCCCTTTTAATAATTCGAGTGGAATACCTTCTGTTTCACTGCCAAAAACGAAGAAAATCTCTTCATCTTCTGCGCTATAATCATAGTCAGTATAGTAGCCTGTTCCATAATTTTCAATATAGTAAAAAGAACCACCTTTATTTTTCATATAAAAGTCTTCAATATTTTCATATTCACGAATATCAACTTGATCCCAGTAATCTAAGCCTGCTCGCTTTAAATGTTTATCTGTAATGACAAAACCTAAAGGATGTATTAAATGTAATGTTGCATTTCCAGACAAGCAAGTACGTGAAACATTCCCTGTGTTTGCTGGCATTTTTGGTTCGAATAAAACGATATGTAAACCCATTTCCTACTCTTTCTCCTTACACAATGTAATAGCTTTATCAATTTCTTCTAATACGTCTTCATCCACTTCAACAGCTTGTCTATTTAATATAGCTTGGTATGCTTCTTCTGTTCCTATTTTACCTAAAGCCCAAGCTGCTGTTCCGCGGATAACTGGCCTAACATCTTCATTCATAATATGAACGAGTTCATCTATCGCTGTTTTATCTTTATAATGAGCAAGCGCTAGTATAGCATTACGTTGCAATGGTTTTTTACCACGCCATGCACCAGATACATGTCCAAACTTTTCACGAAACTGCCGATTAGACATTGTTAACATTGGTTTTAATTTTGGTTTAGCGACTTCACCTTCAGGTTCAAAGGCTTCATGTAAATGATAATCGATTCCACGGTTTCTTGGACAAACTGCTTGGCAAGTATCACAACCATACAAGCGCGTTCCTATCACAGATCTAAATTCATCGCGTAAGAAGTCTTTTGTTTGCGTTTGATAAGCTAGACAAACTTGGGCATTTAATTGACCACCCTGAACAATTGCTCCAGTTGGACATGCATCAATACAAATGCGACAATCCCCACAACTATCTTCAACTGGTTTATCTGGTGGAAATGGAATATTCGTAATCATTTCACCTAAATAAACCCATGAACCGAACTCTTCCGTAATGATCAGTGTATTTTTACCTGTAAAACCAATACCTGCACGTTCTGCGACCGCACCATCAACTAACTCTCCGGTATCAACCATAATATTACCCGAAAAATCACCAGACTTTTCTTTTAAAAACTGTTCTAACTGTCTTAACTTGTCCCGTAAGACGTGATGATAATCTTCACCCCATGACGCCCGGGCAAAAATACCACGACGATCTTCACGCGTACTTTTAGGAGGATCAATAATACGTGAAGGATAAGCTAGTGCAATCGCGATGATTGACTTGGCACCTTCTAAGTGAAGCTTAGGTTCAGTTCGTTCGACAATGCTCCCTTTTTCAAAACCAGAGGCATAACCAAGTTCTTGCTGAGTTCTTAAGCGCCCTTTCAATTCTGTAAAATCATCGACAGAAGCAAAGCCTATTTTATCTATACCTATTTGCTTACTATAAGCAATCACTTCTTCTTTTAATGTTTGCACTTTCCTTCACCTCCTTTATTTTACGTAACTATTATGGCGTAATAAAAAGCGAAGCGCAATTAATTCGATTATCGAAATTGCACTTCGCTTTCTTCCTTTTGTTTTGCGCGATTGTATATCTGGTAATAAGCGAAAAAGTATATATAACTAACAAGAGACATTGAAAATAATATGAAAACAATCGGATGGATTAAGATTAAAACAAGTAACACAATGATTGCAGCAGCTGCAGCACCTAATGTATATGGAAAGTAAAATAATGACATGAATATTATCTTTTGCATAGATTGGATAAAAGAAATTTGCATATGGACCATATCAGCAAAATAATAATATGTTAAGGTAACGATAATAAACAAAATTATAATATGAAAATAAAATGCTCCCGTCCAAAAAGTGACATCTGATAGAAGGAAGTTCCAAATCCATAAGAGGTAGATTGGTAAAAAGATGAGCCCACCAAACATACTTCGTATGTAATTTTCTTTATAATGCTTCACAAATCGCTTGAACAAGTGACCAACTGGTCGCTTCATAATCCATCTTCGTACAATAGCAAGCAAGGCTGCTGTTGCCGGGAATCCCAAAAAGGGAATGAGCGCTATAATGACTGAGAGTAATACAATCACTTCATCAAACGATTGTCTAAAAAGTAAGTCGATACTTAAATAAATAATAGGAAAATTAAATAATAACCATAAACAATTTAAGTATAGAAAACTCATAACTATATCTGCAACTCTAGAAAATGATGCCACAAATCCTCCCAAATTCATTTAAAACCCTCTTTTCTCTATCCTTCTACCAAAGGAAATAATGATTGAGCTAGAAAGAAAGCAGCCCCTTTCTCTCTAGCTCATTTTTATTACCAACCTAATTTTTCTAAGTTTTCTTGCCATTTGTTTGTTAAATAATCTAATAATTGATCATACCCAACTGCTTCAGCATCTGCTTGAGCTTGCAACATAATCTCGCGTACCTCATCTTCATCTTTTGCGTTTTGTACAGCAGAAGCAATCGCTTCATCTGCTATATCATCAATGTGTTGTAATATTTCACCTTCCGCTTCTTCTGGCATCGGTGTAATAGCGTAGTAATCAGTCTGATCCTTTTGCGTCGGCCACGTTACTTCCCATTGCCAATGTGTTGCCCATAAACGATCTTCAACTGGTAGCTCCATAGTAAAGTTCGCTTTTGCTGTATCTAAGAAGTTAGAATTCCCTACCCATTGATGATTTGTACTGCCATTTACAATAGCCGCAATACCATCAGGGTCATTAATATATTCTTCGGTGAAAATTGGCCAACCTTCATCATCAAATCCATCCCAATAAGTCCCTTCAACACCAAAGTTTTGTACGGATTGCCCTTCAGGACCTGTTAACCAATCTAAAAAGGCAAATACTTTTTCCGGTTTGCCTGGATCTTCGTCATTAACTGGAATAACGGCTACGTTCCAACCTAACATTTCATATGAGCCAGGATGAATATTATCTCGGTTTAATCCTTCTTTTGCGATTGGTGGAATCATAATATATCCAGCATCTGGATCTTCCTCCAATAATCGATAATGACCATCTGTCGCAAATTCAGTCGGACTTGCTCCAGCATAAACCGCTACTTTACCATTCAATATTTTCTCTTCAACTTGTTCTAAATCTTGCGTATACGCGTCCTGAGTCATTAAGCCTTCGCGGAACAATTTGTTAGCAAACTGAAGTGATTCAATATAGTTTTCATTATTAAATAAAGGTGTTAATTTATCATCTTCTGGAACCGCCTTAATCCGCTTATCTGCTGGTGAATGCCCTTCGGCAAATGCAGAATATAACAAGTCTACCCCTTGCGCCTCAACATGTGTCTCATATGGTACAATATCTGGATAGTTTTCTTTTACTTCAACTAAAAAATGATATAGATCATCTGGTGTATTTATTTCTGGCTCACCTAATTCCGCCCAAATCTTCTTATTCACAACATAACCAGCATTACCAAACGGTTCGGAGTTATACCAATTTGGAAACTGATATAACTTCCCATCTTCAGAACGTAACATATTAATCGCATCTTCTGATAGCCATTCTTTTAAATTAGGGTACTTATCCATGTAGTCATCTAAAGCAATTAATTTGCCTGCTTCACGTAGTCTTTCGACATCTGCTCCTTTATCTGTCCAAATAAAGTCTGGAAAATCGTTAGCAACAATCATTGAACTTAATTTTTGTGCTGCCTCTCCTCCACTATCAATCGCCGTAATATTTACATTTTTATTCTCTTTCATCCATTCAGATGCCAAATCATCACCCCATGCTGGCATAGAATACCAATCGTAGTTCCCAAACATCGTTAATTCAAGCTCTTCTGAACCAAATTCATAAACCTCACCATCACTTAACTGTGAATTATGATTTGCATCATTGTTGTCATTATTCGCCTTGCTGTCATTTGCTTTACTCGTATCATTCGAGCCACCACAAGCAGCCATAACGAGTAGTAAAACAGTTATCAATGAAATAAGTGCAGTTAAACTTCTTTTTGACATAATGTCAACCCCTTTTTTTCATTTTTTTATACTTAAAACTCTTTTATAAAAAGAGCTTTAAAACAAAGCTAGACAAGTCACTCTTTTAATGATCCAATCAATACCCCTTTAACAAAATGTTTTTGCACAAAAGGATAGACTAAGATAATCGGAATAGTTGCCACCATCATGATAGCCATTGACAATGACTTACCCGTAAAACTTGTCACCATTTTACTGAAATGTGCAGCAGACCCTGCATCTAAATTTGCCATGGCTTGTGTTGCTGTATTCGAATTTAAAATTCGTTGCAGTAATGTTTGAATTGGAATTAACTTATCATTCGTTATATAGATTGTTGGTAAAAACCAATCATTCCAATGAAAGATTGCCGTAAACAAAGAGATAGCTGCAATGACAGGAATAGATAAAGGTAAGGCTATCCTTAGAAATATACCCCAAGTTGACGCTCCATCAATTTGTGCCGATTCCTCCAATTCTTTCGGCAGTTGTTGAAAAAATGTCCGAAAAATAATCATATACCATACTAGAACAAGTGTTGGAATAATCATGACCCAAAAGTTGTTATATAATCCAATTCCTCTTATTAAGATAAATGTAGGTATTAAACCACCACTAAAAAACATTGTTAATAAACAAAAAATCATAAAATATTTTCTTCCGATTAATTCCTTTTTCGACAAGCCATATGCAAGCATAGCAGTAACAAACACTGACATGGCTGTTCCAACAACAGTACGAAGAATAGATATTAAAAAAGCATTGACTAATCGCTTGTCTTTAAAAACAACTTCATAATTCTCTAAAGTAAATTCACGCGGCCAAAATGTGACGCCTCCCAAAGAGGTATCTTGACCTGAATTAAAAGAAATAACGAGCGAGTTCCAAAAGGGATAAAATGTGACAAAAACAAGTAAAAGTAAAGCTACGTATATAAAGCCAACCATCAAACAATCTGATTTCGTTAATTTATCCAAACAAGTCACCTCTTTCCTTTCACTACCATAGGCTATTTTCTGTTCTTCTTGCGATTTGATTTGCCATTGTTAGCAGTGCAACACTAATCACTGCCTTAAATAGTCCAATGGCTGTTGCATAAGAATATAATCCATTACTAATTCCCACCCGGTAAACATATGTATCAATAACTTCTGATACACTTCTCAACACTGGATTGTTTCCTAATAGTAATAAATCTTCGAATCCTGCACTCAATAAATTCCCAATGTCCAAAATAAGAAAAATAACGATTATTGGCATAATAGATGGAATCGTAATTAAATACATTTTCTTTAAACGGCTGGCCCCATCAATAGCAGCTGCTTCATAAAGCTGTGGATTAATACCAGCAATAGCAGCGATGTAAACAATGGAATTAAAGCCAATTGTTTTCCACAAATTCGTCCCAATAATAACACCCCAAAAGTATTCAGGTATTGATAAGAATCGAATCGGTTGGTCGATCAATCCAATTTTTTCTAATAAAATATTAATACTCCCATTATCAGTCGCTAACATTGACGTAGCAAAACCCGCAACGATAACCCATGAAAGAAAATGTGGTAAATAAGTAATTGTTTGTACCGTCCGTTTGAACATCATATTTCGCACTTCATTTAACATAAGTGCTAAGATAATCGGGGCTGGAAATATAATTAATATTTTCAAACTACTTAAAACAATTGTATTTCGCATCACTTCAAAGAATTTAGGGTCATTAAAGAAACGCTTAAAATGCTTTAACCCTGCCCACTCACTATTCCAAAATCCTTCAAATATATTGTAATCTTGAAAAGCCATTACTAACCCATACATAGGAAAATAATTAAATATAAGAATAAGAAGCAATCCTGGAATAACGAGTAACTGCATATCAAACTGTTTAAAGTAGCGCTTGAATAAGCTTGGTTTTTGCTTCGGGGTCTTTGGCGACTGATTGTTATCATCATTTTTTACTAACACAAAACTTTTTTGTTTCTCATCCATTCTTTCCTTTGAAATAACTTCATCGCTTTTCAAAAACAAACCTCCTCCACTTTGCACTTTAAACATAAGTTAAAGCGCTTTAATTTTTGTTGTAAAAAAATATTTACCGAAATGTAAACGCTTTAATTTTTACGGTAAAAAAATAATACGAATCATAAAAGCAAACATTATATTGTATAGTTCATGTTGTTTTAATTATAATAGCACCTGCTTCGTGAATTGTCAAAATATTCTTTTAATAGCCTATTCAATTTAATGAAAAATATGACTCATTCACTTTTATAAAATCATCTAAAATAGATCTAGCTACTGGAACTGAATTTACTAGTGGATGAGTTGATAGTGCATGAAGTGCTAATGCATAACTTTTCTGAATAGATGATTCTACCGTTAAGGTCTCGTAATTTTTCACAATTTGTAGCAAACCTCTTATTTCATTTGGAATAGGCTGACTTAATGGCAAGGGAGTTGCACCATTTTTATTAATGACGCACTTCACTTCAATTGTTGCATCATCATCTAAACATTCTATTGTGCCACCATTACGCACATTTACAACTTGTAAATCGCCATAGTCGTTATAGATTGAGGTCATTAAATGGATAGCTGCATCAGAATAATAGGCACCACCGCGTTCTTCTAGTTGCTGTGGCTTCACATTTAATTGTGGGTTTTTATATAAGTTAAATAATGCTTGCTCAGCTTTCATAACAACTTCTGCCCGTATACCTTCTTCCTTTAATGATGTTAATTGGTCTTTCAACATACCATCTTGCAAATAGTAATATGTTAAATAACTACACGGTAACATGCCTAATGACATAACAAAATCATGTCCCATATCCATTTCTGGAATGTTTTTTACCATTAACCCTCCATTTTGTGAGATCTTTTCAATGACTTCCATGGTGACATCTTTACCGTTCAGACATATTTGTCTCGTCCAATTCAAATGATTAATACCTATCATTTCAATATCAATTTGTGATACATCTACCTTTAAGGTCTGTGCAACTTGCATTTTAATTCCAATCGGTAAATTGCAAAGTCCAATTGATTTAATATTTGAATATTTATTCACCGCTTCAGTAATGATACTGGCTGGGTTAGTAAAATTAATAAGCGTAGCATTTGGTGCTACTTCTTCCATGTCACGACAGATATTTAATATAACAGGAATCGTTCGTAATGCTTTAGCAAAACCACCTGCCCCTGTCGTTTCCTGACCAATCCGGTTATGTTCAAGTGGAATTCGTTCATCATTAGCTCTTGCTTTTAAGCCACCTACCCGAATCTGCGTACAGACAAAATCAGCGTTTTCTAATGACTTTTTACGATCAAACGACACATGTAATTGTATAGGGAGCTGAGCTTTTTCAATCATACGTTTCGCCAAACCAGAAACGATTTGTAATTTTTCTCTTCCACTTTCAATATCTACTAAGTGCAAGTCAGTAACGGGAAATTGCTCATAATTATTAATGAGCCCTTCGATCAACTCGGGCGTATAAGATGATCCTCCTCCAATAACGACTAGTTTTAACTGTTTTGACAAGTTATCCCACCTTTACTTTTTTTATTTGATGTAATTTATGATAGATCGCTTCATCAACAGGAACATGAGCTGCCTCCATAGCTAACAATAAACTACCCACTACAGGTTCAGCCTCAAGTACTTTCAAAGTGCAGTGAGGTGCTACTTTGTCTACGACACGTCTTATTTCATTCATAATTGTATCGTCAGAACTTCGTGTCAAAATACCACCTGCAAGTACAATTTCAAAACGTTCATTATGTAATTGTAAACGTTCTATCACTGCTTTAGCAGATAAACCTAACTCTTTTCCTTGATAGATTAAAATGTCTCGCGCCACCTTATCTCCTTGCTGAACCGCTTGAAATAATAATTTGGCACAATCAGCTGGAACTTCATATCGATGGTCTAAAAAATCATGAAACATCTCTTCAACAGACTCATATCGCAAGTAATCTAGCAGGAGTGAACTTAGTATTGTTTCTTGACCTCTTCCATCCCAAGCTCGAATTACCGAGCGGTATACTTCTTGTGCGAGACCACTACCGCCACCAAAATCGCCATGTAAATAATTAAAGCCTCCACATTGATATTGCTTCCCATCAATACCTATCCCAGAACAATTCACACCAGTTCCACAAATAATAACGACACCAAAGGGTTGATTCACCCCGGCCCGTAATGCAATATAAGTATCACATGCGATTTCATATTGTGGTAATTCTAGTTCATCAATTAATGGTCTTAATATATCAAAATCAACAGGCCGATCAGCACCTGCAAGACCAAAATAGCTAAATGTTAAGTCATCCTTTTCTAATTTAGCTATCTTTAGCGCCTCTTCAACAGCCCTATGAATACTTTTCCTTGCTATAACATAATCTATTTGATGGTTTCCATTCCCGCCAATACCGGTACCAAGAACATCTCCACTCTCATTAGTAATAATGGCTATCGTATTCGTTCCACCTGCATCCACACCTAAAAAATACTGCAAAACGATTTCGCCTCCCACATTATTTATTCAGCGCTTTAGTCGAATGACGAACAATCAATTCAGGTTCTAAGCGGTATATTTTAGCTTGTTCACTTTTGTCCGATAACTTATCCATTAAAATTTGAACTCCTTTTTCACCTATTTCACCTTCAGGTTGTTTTACTGTCGTTAATTGTGGTACATATTGCGATGCAAATTGTTGGTCATCATAGCCTATAATCGACACATCATCCGGAACTTTTAAGCCATGATTAACAAGAGCATTCATCGCCCCTAAGGCGATAAAGTCATCTGCAGCAAATATGGCAGTTGGTAAACGTTTTTCTCGAATCCATTGCGAAACAATTTGATAACCAGATGTCATCTTAAAGTCACCATGAATAATATCATGTGGTTTTAAATGGACTTCAGCTAAAGCCTTCTGAAAGCCTTCTTTACGTTCCCGACTACTTAAATACATATTAGGGCCTGCTATATGAGCAATATCTCGATGACCTAAATCAATTAAATGTTTTGTTGCTTCATAACCACCTTTGATATTATCGACTAATACAGATGTCTTTTGTTCAATATCTTGATTATCAATGAGAACATATGGAATATCTTTTTCAACTAATTGTTCTACGAGCTTTGTTTCATCGGTTGGACATAATAAAATAACACCATCAACTCGTTCTTTTTGAAATACAAAACGATCGATTGTACCAACAGGAACAACATTCAATGCAAGGACATATCCATAATCTTTAAGCTTCCTATCAATCGCCTTAACAACACCTTCAAGAAATGTATCGTTCAAATGACCGATTGTTAAACCAATGACATTTGTCTTCCCACTGGCAAGCACTCGCGCAGCATGATTAGGCTCGTAGTTTAATGCCTTCATCGCATCCAAGACTTTTTTCCTGTTCTTCTCTCTCACAGTCGTCGCTCCATTAATCACTCGTGATACGGTGACGACAGATACACCTGCTTTTTTTGCTACATCTTCTATGTTCATCATGATGCTCCTTCCAAAAGTTAAAGCGCTTTAATTTATTATTAATCTTACCTAACACTCGTTTTTTTGTCAATAACATTTTCACTGTACAATCGTCATAACAACATATACAATTTAAATAGATATATGGATTGAGCTCGTCATATAAAGAGGTGAGGACTATGATGGAAAAGTGGAAAAAAGCAATTGAAAATTATTTTTATCATTATACAATACATACAATCATCGGCATACTTGGACTCTTCTTCGTCATTTCTTTATCATGGACCTTAATTAAGGGACAAATCGAAAAACGCGAGGAAGCAAATCGCCCGCCTGCTGATATTGAAATTTTATTGTACGGAGATTTTAAAGCCCAGTATGAGGAAGATTTATTAAACGAAAACTTAGCAGAAATATTCCCAGATTGGGATATTCGCCTTGAAACAGAGCATGTTTCATCTGCCTTAACAACGCCAGAAGACATTGCTTCCCAGCAAAAAGGAATGTTAACGATGGCAACGATTGCGCCTGATGTCTATATTTTTGACCCAAGGCAATTTGAAATATATGTAGAAAGTAACGAGTTTTCACAATTAGATGACGTCTTTGAAACCATTGATGAAACATATTACGTTTATTACCAAACTGAAGATGATACGGAAGAGCATGTTTATGGTATAAATATTACCGATAGTCCTATTTTTGAACTAAAAGAAGCCTTAGCAAAAGATAAATATATCGTTATTCGAAAAGATGCCGACAATCAAGAGAAAATTAAAATCTTTATTGAACGTATCATCGACTTAATCGAACCGTAAAAAAGATGAAGATACATTCACGTATCTTCATCTTTTTCATTTAAAATAATCGTTCATTTTTAGATGTCATTAATTTTTTCATTTTCGCTTGGACTGGACCTTTTAAAAAGGTTCCAAGCACAATTGTGATTGTTGCAATGATTGAAAGTGCTAAAATATCTTTCCATGCACGACTCCAAATAATACCACCCACTGCTTCACGCATTAAATCAACACCATAAGTAAATGGTAAATAAGGATGTACCGCCTGGAAAAATTCAGGTAATAAGACGACAGGATATGTTCCACCAGAACTTGCTATTTGTAGTACGAGCAAGATGATGGCAACTGCCTTTCCAACATCCCCTAAAACAGCTACAGCCGTATAAACAATCGTCATAAAGACAAAACTAATAAGTAAGCCAAAGCCAATAAAAGCCAGCTTATGCTCTACAGTCACCCCGACAATAAATATATCACCTAAGGTGACGATTAATGTTTGTAAAAAGCCTACGGAAACAAAAGTTAACATTCGCCCACCATAAACGACCTTTGGATTCAATTTATCTTCCTCTGGCACATTCGGTGACAACAAGGAAATAAGTAACAATCCACCTACCCATAAGGATAATACAGTATAAAATGGCGTCATACCTGTTCCGTAATTTTCAATCGGGAAGATTTCATTTTTGTGTAAAGTAACCGGTTCTGCAAAGAAATTCCGCTCAGCATCTGGATCATTTAATAAGAGTTCAATAATATCACCTAAGTTAGCCTCCGCTTGCAAGGAACGAATTTTATCCGCTAAATCAGTCACTTGCTCATGTACGACTGGATATTTAGCTAATACATCATCAATTACCTTGTCCCCTTCATCAATTTTCGCTTCCGTCTTAACTAACATATCTTCAATTTCAGGAATTTTATTCTGAATGGATGTAACCATATTTTCAGCGTCATTCACTGTCGACTGCCCTTTACTAATTTCCTCTAAGATAGCCGGCTCAATTTCCGCTTCATAGGTTTGTAAAAACTCATCTAAGTTAATCGCTTCAACTTTTTCAACCTCTGATGCCAGGTCAGTCATAAGCCCTTTTTGATCTTTCACATATTCTTCAACCTGATCAATACTTGAATCAATTTTTTCGATTTCAACTAAAATGTCTGATACATCATCATATAATTGATCAACGACTTCATTCGGTTCATCCAACTCCTCTTGTAACCCTTTTAACTCTTCCTGAAGCTCCTCCAACTGTTCTGTCGCCTCATCAATAGAATGCGTTAAATCGTCTTGACTAAACCCATCCAAACCTTCATCTAATTCAGCTAATAAATCAGCTTTCCACTCATCAAGATCAGAAAACAAATCTTCAATCCGGTCAACTTCTTCAGTTAAAGCCGGACCAATCTTCTCTATGTCCGATTCAACCGTATTTAAAAACGACCCTGCTGCTTGAATCGCCTCTAACCCTTCACCAATAACAGACTTCGCTTCAGGTATCCGCTCATTTGCATCATCAATTAAACCTTTGGCATCTGTTAATTGTTCTTTCGTCTCTTCCAACTTATCATAAATCGATGGTAAATTTTCTTCCAACGAAAAAACATAAGACTCAAAACGCTCAATATCCGGTGTCGAATCCTCTAGTTCCAAACCAATATCATTAAACATCTCAAAAATAATACCATTGACTGTTGAAATAAATTCACTACTAATTTCTTCAACAATCACAGATGCCCCTTTATCCGTAATCTTAGGCGCAATCGCATTTATCTTTTCATTGACGTAATATTCCATATCCGCCTTCTTAGGCTCATTCGACAAGACCGACCCTAAGGTTTCCGAAAAATCGTCTGGCACAACAATAAGTGCATAATAATCGCCATACTCAACTTTATCTAAGCCTGTTTTCTTATCAACAAATTCCCATTTAAAATTATCATTTTCTTTCAATTCATCTTCCAAATCATTTCCGACGTGGATCGCTTCGCCCCTAACCGTCGCACCCTCATCCTCATTCACAAAGCCAATTGGAATTTGATCTGTTTGAGCATAGGGATCCCACGAGGCCTTAATGTTCAGCCAAGCATATAAAGACGGTAAGAATATAAGCCCACCAACTAAGACGATTGACATGATATTTGTCACAATACTATTTAAATCTTTTTGATAAATCCGAAACATGTTCTTCATCTGCTCGCACATCCTCATGTTTAGTTAAGTATCTATTGTACTATTTTAACACGGAATGACCAATCTAAACGTTAACTTTTTATAAAAAAGATGCCAAATCGGCTGATTTGGCATCTCATCTCAGGCTGATAGTGAACGGCCTAAGGTCTTTTCTATAATCGCAATATGGTGGGCAACCTCTTCGACTGTTAAATAAAGGTCTTTAGCAATCTCTTCATGTGACTTCCCTTTCTCTTTAAGCTGAAGTAATTTCCACTCACGCTCTAAACTTTGCTCTTCTACTCGTACATTCGTCTTCCAGTGTAAAATACGTGGAATAATATGCGATATAAAGTAAATTTCTACTAAGCTTTGTTGCTCACTCGGATGAAAGACGATCGACTGCCAACCTTTATGGTCATAAGTTTTCGTCAGGAAACCATCAGCATGCTGTCGTGCTAACTCAATTGCTTCAGATTCTAAATGATAAGGCGTTAAGACAATTATTTTTGCATAAGGTAATTGTCTTCTCAAACTGGCTAATTGCTCATTTCGATGATTGCCTAATAATTGAATATCAATTAAAACAAAATCAATATGTCGAAAAGTTGTAAATTGGCCCTCTTCAATACAGGATGCTTCATCAACAATGACCTTAACCTTCTCATCTTGAGTTAATTGTTCTTCTAAGCCATGACAAGCCGATGCGTCCGCACTCATTAACAATATTTGTACCATTATTCATACTCCTCTCATTTATAATTCAAGATCTGTTTTTTCAATTGTAATTTTCCATTCGATGCCTGTCCCAATTTTATAAGCCGATGCAAATGAACCTTGGTTAATCGCAACCCCAAGTTTATCAACAGAATTGACATAAATTAAAGGTTCCCCTAAACGACTATCAGCAAAAGAACGTCCATAAGTCATCGCATTTTGATAAACTTCCCGGCCATTATGCTCAATCGTGACATTTAGTAAGTCACCATGCCTCACACCAGCAGATAAAAACAATTCACGATCAATATTCGTCCACAAATTCCCAAACCGAACATCTAATATATCAACCGTTCCAAAGACTTTATTATTACTTAAGACTGGCTTCGGATTTGGTAGTGTTACAATATCTGCTACCTTGAGTTGTCTCCCAACACCTGCTAAGGCAATCTTCCCACTCGCTAACCTCGCACCTATATAAGCATAAATATCCCGGCCATGAAAGGTATACGATTCTCCAGAATGAGGAAGTCGATTAATTGTCTCATCTATTTCATAAACTTCCTTAATGCCAATATGTTGTTTAATATGTGTTAAGGTCCCATTGTCAGGTGTCACAATATAATGATTGCTCTTCGTTTTAACTACAACACTTAAGCGGTCTGTTCCCACACCTGGATCAACGACTGACACAAATACGGTCCCTTCTGGCCAATAAGTAATCGTTTGATATAAACGATAAGACCCTTCCCAAATATTATATTGCGGAATATCATGTGTTAAGTCGAAGACGCCTAAGGCAGGATCAACTGATAAGGCAACCCCATACATTGCACTCACCGCACCATCACATAAGCCAAAATCTGTTTGTAGTACTAAATGTTTACTCATCTCAATCATCCTCCATTGTTTTTGCATACATCGACTTAGATTTTTTAAAACAAAAAAACCACGTCCTACTGGCAAATTGCCAAATAAGGACGTGGTTCAATACGTGTTACCACCTTATTTCACTGCTTGCTTACACAAACAGTCTCACTAAGTACGCAAATGTATTTTTACATTTTTAATACTGTGGTATTGATAACGGATACCAAATCCCGCCGTAACTTACTAATACTAAGGTATGTTCACTTACGAAGCTCTGAGGCCATTTTCCAATTTGTCTTTTTCATCCCGTTTCACCTAGCCGAGACTCTCTGTTAGAAAAATAATCAAATCGTACTTTCCCTCATCAATGCTTTTAATTGATCTTAAGTTGAATTATAAGGTCACATGTATTTAATGTCAAGCCTTTCTAAACCATTTTCTGATTATTCGCTTTAGACTGCAAACGCCCTTTCAATAATCTTGCCCTTAATTCGATAACCGGTTGCCAGATGGCCATAACAACATTCGTTGATAATACAAAGACAATCCCAATCGATAAAATAAGCAATGCAAATAAATCAAAAGGTGTTTGCACATATAATAAATCAAACTGTCTAAACAATTGTACGATAAAGCCGTGTAATAAATACACGTATAAGGTGCGCTCGCCTAAATAAGTAAAGCGGAAACGCTCTTGTGGAATCCAAGCTAAAATACCAATCGTCATTGCAACGGCAACAAGATAGACTGCCATACGACCTAATCCACCAAAGAGACCTGCATTTAAAGTATCATATGACTTAGACTGCAGTAACCAACCAATTGGGATTTCTGGTAAAATAGCTAACCCAATTAAAACAAATCCTAATATCATAAAGCCAGCGATCTTTACCTTTTGTCTTTTTACCATTTTGAAATGCTCTTCTGTTAAATGGTGACCTATTAAAAAGAAAGGGAAAAAGACAAAAGTTCGTGATAAAGAAAACAAATGACCGATTTGATCGATATAACCAACCGCTATCCCGATTGCAAAAGCAAGCAAGATACCATAAGCAGGTTTCAATCGTTTAAATCCAATTAAAAGAATATGCCAGCAAAAGAGACTCACTAAGAACCATAAAGCCCAATGCGGATAAAACAAACTTTCAGTTAACCAACCTGATTTACCAATCATAAAGTAATAAGCTGTATAAAGTGTTTGAAAGATAAAATATGGGATCAGTAATTTCTTTACTAAATTCATGAGAAAGGCTTTATCACTTTTTCCTTTTGCAAAAAAACCTGTTAATAGTATAAACACTGGCATGAGAAAGATATGCGTCCACATATATACGGCGTAGACGTAAGTTTTATCATCAGTGAATGGCTGAATGAGATGTACAAATACAACAAGTGTGACTAATATGAGTTTACCATTATCTATAAATGCATTTCTTTTCATCTTTTAATCTCCCTTTCATTCACTATCTACCCACAGGATACGAGAGATTAAACATGAAATATACCAATTTGTTCGTTTTTAATTGAATTGTAAACTTCCCTTTAACTCTTTGTAAAATTGTTAACAAACAGAAAAAAGTTTTGCTAGTTGACCGACTAGCAAAACTTCTCTTTTCATTGTTTATCGTTTCGACCTACCCCACATATTGCTCATACCTCATTATAAGTTAACTTCATTCCTTAATTATTTTATTTTCACAAAAATTTCGACTTACCACCCTTTCTTGTCACATATTTACTGCGCAGTAATGTTACACGTATTGTAGCAAGCCATTATCCATATGGTCAAAGGGCCATTTTTCATTTTTCTACTTACCTTTTATATCAAAAATTTATTTTAAGCGATATTTTAACGAGATAAAGGATTTTAAGGTGATAAATTTTATTTTTCATCTTTACTTTTTCATGAAAAGCTTATAAAAATAAAAAATGACAACCTAAAAGTTGTCATAAAAAAATGCCACAATACCGTAATCGTTATGAAAGTTTTAACCACCACTTTATAAAAGTGGGTGTTCGCAGTAAGTTTCCTGTCTTCCTCCCAATAAAGGTCTGACATTCCACTCACGATGTAAAACTCCCTATTTCTTGTTTAGAGGTTAAACTTAAGAAAGATTACGTGTATTGCAGCTTTATATATACTATAACGGTTATCATGTAAAATTACAATGGTAAAATATACCGATTTTAAAAAGACGGCATCTTTTGTGACTAAATTTCATCCTTCTTAAAATCATGTATAATAGATGTAAGGAGGAATAAAGGTGAAGAGATATATTTTTGGAGAACATGAACAAGCAACGATTAAACAGCTAGATCACTGTATGAGCTATGGCAATGTTGTCGGTGGTGTACTATGTGCTGACGGACATTACGGCTACTCCCAACCTGTTGGTGGAGTCGTCGTTTATGATAATCAAATCTCACCTTCAGGCGTTGGCTATGATATTGCATGTGGTAATAAAGCAGTTAAAACGAATTTAAAGTTCAGCGATATTAAAGATCAATTACCTAAAATCATGGATGAACTTGAAAAAGCAATTTTATTTGGAGTTGGCAAGACGAACCCTCACAAAGTAGACCATGATGTTTTTTCTGATCCTTTATGGGATACATATCAAACAATCGGAATGCATGAACATGATACATTATATAAATTAGCCCGCGACCAATTTGGAACAACAGGGTCAGGGAATCATTATGTCGATATTTTAGTTGACGAAAAAACAGATGACCTTTGGATTGGAAACCACTTTGGTAGCCGTGGACTTGGCCACCGAACAGCAACAGGTTTTTTAAATTTATCTAAAGGACTCGAATTTTTTGATAAACCGATTCGAGAATCGATGGATGCACAACCAACCTTGCTCGATTTAAATACAGAAGTTGGTGAACTTTACTTTAATGCGATGACACTAGCTGGTAAGTATGCTTATGCTGGAAGAGATTATGTGATCGACCAAGTCTTATCAATCTTAGGAGCAGAAGCCACTTTCCAAGTCCATAACCATCACAACTACGCTTGGAAAGAAGAACATTTTGGGAAAGAATATGTCGTCGTTCGAAAAGGAGCCACACCAGCAGCACCTGGACAATATGGATTTGTTGGTGGAAGTATGGGCGATATATCCGTTATTTTAAAAGGAAAAGAGTCTGAGGAAAGTAAACAAGCTTTTTACAGTACCGTGCACGGTGCAGGACGGATTATGAGCCGGACAAAAGCAGCCGGACGAATGAATTGGCGAAAGCGAAAACGGACAGGCGGTGCCATTAGTGAAAAGCAAATGCATGATGCTGTCAAACAATTTGGTGTTCATTTACGTGGTGGCGGAACAGATGAAAGTCCTTTCGTTTACCGAAAGTTACAAGATGTCTTAGATGCACATAAAAATACAATAGATATCATCCATGTTTTAAAACCTGTCGGAGTCGTCATGGATGGCAATTAAAATAAGGTGGAAAATCCACCTTATTTTTTTATTGACAAGTTATGTAAAATAGCTTATCCTTTTAATTGTTAACCCTTTAATTTTATAGTTAACAATAGAAAGGAGGACATGATGAATAATCAATTACAATCAATGATAACCATTGCTATTTTTGCTGCTATCATTGGAATATTAGCACAAATCACAATACCTCTACCTCTTATTCCAATAACAGGACAAACCTTAGCTATCGGACTTGCTGCCACTATTTTAGGTGCACGCCATGGAACATTTGCAACACTATTATATATTTTAATCGGTATCATTGGAATACCCGTCTTCGCCCAAATGACAGCAGGTCTTGGTGTCGTATTTGGACCTACAGGTGGATTTTTAGTCGGATTTATTCCAACAACTTATTTTATTGGTCAGTATTTAAAATGGACATCATACACTGTTCAACACGCTATTATCGCAAATATTATCGGTATGTTCATTACCTTAAGCTTTGGAACTGTATGGTTAAAATACCTGGCTGATTTAAGCTGGACTGCAGCCTTTATGAGTGGATTTATACCATTTTTAATTGTTGGTATCATCAAGGCAGTCATCGCTGGTTGGCTCGGTATTATCGTCAGAAGACGACTATTAACAGCTAAACTTATTCCAACAACATAAAAAAGACGAACATCAACTTGTTCGTCTTTTTTCTAAGAGATAATCGATTGTACCCGTCCCAAATATAACCCCAATAATGATCAGTGCTAAACCCAAATAATGTTGCCCAACAATGGTCTCCCCTAAAAAGATAGCCGTTCCTAAAATAGCAAAGAGCGTATTTAAGTTAACAAAAATCGTCGTCTCTGCTGGGCCAACATGCGTGATCGCATAATTATAAGTCATATGACCAAAAGCGGTGGCAACAATGGCACTAAATAAAAAGATTGCCAACAACTTCGGTTCAAATAATAAGGTCATTTGTGCCAGGTCCCCTTCTATTACAGAGGCACTTATCAATATAAAACAAGAACCGACAATTAACATGTAACCCGTTAATAAGCGCGGATCGAATGTAGGGTTAAGCTTACCAATTAATATAAAGCTAATAGCCTGCGCCAACATGGATAATAAAATAAAACCATCCCCAAATGAAATCCCCGCCAAACCATCACCATTAGCAAGCGTTGTCACAATGATCCCAAGAAAACCAAGCATAAAGCCAAAGACACGTAATCGTGTCATCCGATCTTTTAAAAAAACAATGGACAAAACCATTGTAACAAGTGGTGCTGCTCCTAAAATAATGCCAGCATTGACCCCAGAGGTCTTCGTTAAACCGAGCGCTAAAAATGAATGGTGTAACACAACATTAAAGAACATAATAATAACAATTGTTTTCCATTCCTTTTTTGTCGGCAGACGAAAAATACCTAAGACGCCTGTCATGATCAAAACGGCTATACCGGCAACAAATATACGAATGCTTGTTAATGTGATTGGATCAATATTTTGCACGAGAATCGCCAAGGCTGATAAATTAAACCCCCAAATCGCCATAACGACTAATAACATACTATATATACGTCCCAAATTGTCTGCTCCTTTAGAAAAAGAAGACCAAATATAGATGTCCTATATTTGGCCCACTCACAATTATTTAATAATTTGACTGATTTCTTTAAAGTTCGGATGTTCTGCTGATCGAATCAGTTCAAATAAAACCATTTCAACTGACGTTAACTCTGCCCCTAAAGCGAGCATACGTTCAATACCAATTTGACTATTTTCAGCTGTACGTGAAGAAACACAGTCAGCTAATACTTCAACATAATAGTCATTTTCTAACAATTGACGCACGGTTTGATAAACGCAAATATGTGATTCAATTCCTGTGACAAGAAGATTCTTCCGCCCTAACTGCTTCAATTCTTCTTGAAATGCCTCAGATTCAAATGCACTAAAGATCATTTTATCAATCGGCTCATATCGAGATAAATGAGGCTGTAATTTATCATCAGTTGGCCCTAAACCTTTCGGGTATTGCTCTAACCAAATGATAGGCATGTTTAAAACATTTGCTCCTTTAATGATTTTTTCAATATTTGAGAGCAAGTTATTACTTTCATGCATTATTTTTGCTAATTTACCTTGAACATCAATAACAACTAAAGCTGTTTCTTCAATTTTCAACATACAATCATCCTCTCTATATCTTCATATCTAGTGTATCATATTCATACATAAGATAAAGAGAGCCTTTTTTACTTTTGTTGTTCTTTTAATAAATCACGAATTTCTGTTAATAGTTGTTCTTGTGGATCAACTTCTTCCTCTTCTGGAACTGACATATCTTTACGTAAAACAAAGCGTAAAGCTAAGAAGATGAAAAATGCAATAATTAAAAAGTCAACAATTGATTGAATAAATGCACCGTAAGTTAATACAGCATCACCGACTTCAATTGCCAAGTTCTCAAAACTAACGCCACCCATAATAATACCAGCTAGCGGCATAATAATATCTTCTACTAATGAACTTACAATTGCTCCAAATGCTCCACCAATGATAACCGCTACTGCTAAATCAACAACATTTCCTTGTGCGATAAACGCTTTAAACTCTTTAAACATATCGTTTTCCTCCCTTTTCTAATGATAACCAAATCTATTTTACACTGTTATCTAGCTAATGACAATTCCCAATCCTTAAAAATCTGTACCAACCTATTAATAATCCTGTACTATAACATTATAAAGATGATTATGATATAATGTACTTGTTATTTATTTTAATAAACTTTTTTGTAAATATGCAATCTGTATTATAGAAAGAAAGGATATCAATAATTTGTTCAAAGACCAGCGCTTTACACCGATGAACATGACTACTATTCGCCATGACTTAATAGCCGGACTTACAGTAGGTGTCGTCGCCATTCCACTTGGCATGGCATTTGCCATCGCTTCTGGTGTACCACCAGAATACGGATTATATACAACAATTATTGCTGGCTTTCTCGTCGCAATTTTTGGTGGGTCACGTTATCAAATAGCTGGACCAACCGGTGCTTTTATTCCTATTTTATTAGCAGTCGTTCTTCAATATGGATATGAGAATTTACTCATTGCCGGGATGATGGCTGGAATCATGCTAATCATCATGTCTATATTTAAGTTCGGGCAACTCATCACTTACATCCCGCGCTCTGTCACAATCGGATTTACGACTGGTATTGCAGTCATTATTTTTTCAGGTCAAATTGAAAACTTTTTAGGACTAGAAAACTTAGAGAAAAAGCAATATTTTCATGAAACCATGCTTGAAATAGCTAGGCATTTACACACGATTAACTTTTATAGTGTGATGACAGCCTTACTTGGTTTACTCATCATCATTTTCTTACCGAAATTTTTACCGAAAGTGCCACCATTATTATTTGCTTTAATTATTCCGACAGTTATTAGTATTGTATTATTTCCCGGGAAATTGGCGACAATTGGAACAGCCTATGGTGGGATTTCGCAAAGTTTGCCAACCTTTCAGTTACCAAGCATCACATGGGAGAAATTAATGTCTTTATGGCAGCCAGCTTTTGCTATCGCTATGTTAGGGGGCATTGAATCTCTCTTATCGGCTGTTGTTGCTGATGGGATGACGGGAAAAAAACATCATTCCAATCGTGAACTTTTTGGCCAAGGCTTAGCTAACCTTGTAACACCTTTATTTGGTGGGATTCCAGCAACAGGCGCCATTGCAAGAACAGCTACTAATATTCGTAGTGGGGCATTAAGTCCTTTATCCGGTGTTTTTCAAAGTGTTTTTGTCTTATTATGTATTTTATTATTTGCTCCCTATGCTTCATACATACCACTTGCAAGTATGTCACCTATCTTAATGGTTGTTGCATGGAATATGAGTGAATATAAATCATTTTATCGAATCGTCAAATTCCGAACAGCTGACTCACTCGTTTTAGTCGTCACCTTTGTATTAACAGTCACTGTAAACTTAACGATTGCAGTACCGATTGGACTCTTACTAGCTATGTTATCTTTCATTAAACGTATGACTGAAACCTTGAAAGTGGATGAAGTCCAACCAGATGTTTTAGGCACTTATGAAATTGACGATGTTCATGCTTACCGCTGTCCGCAAATCGCAACCTATACGGTACATGGCGCCCTCTTTTTCGGTGCAGCCGATAAATTTTCTAACACTTTAAATACGAGCTTAAGAGATCAACCGGAAGTTTTATTATTGAAGATGCGCTATGTTTCAATGATTGATATTACAGGTTTAAATAATTTATCAATGGCTTTAGATGATTTTATGAAAAAGGGTGGGAAAGTAATCATTACTGAATTGAGTGGAGAACCGCTTGCTTTTATGAAGCAAAGTGACTTGTATGAGAAAATCGGACCTGAAAACTTTTACACACATACTAAAGAAGCTTATCTTCAAGCAACGAGACAACTTGATGTCAGTAAATGTAGTTATTGCGGGAAACATAAGCTAAATACGTGCGCTATCCATGATGCGATCACAAAATAAACAATCTCCCCTGTCACAAAAGGACGGGGGAGATTTTTCATTAAAAAGTATTCTCTAAATCTGGAACAATTTGTTTCTTACGGGAGACGACACCTTCTAAAAAGGCGCGATTATTTTCTAAGCTCACGTTAAATGCTTTCTCAACATTGTCGGTACGCGCACCGATTGCTAAGGCATCTGAGTTACTATTGACAATATCTGTTACAGCTAATAAAAATAAATCTAAGCCTTTTTCTGCGATTAACTTTGCCGCTTCTTCTTCTAGTTCAGCTTGTTTGACATAAATATCATTAACATCGACAGCATTGACTTGGCCAATCATTAATTTAGATTCGCCCATTGTAAATTCTTTTGCGTCTAATGTTAATAATTCTTTAGCCGTCTTATCGCTTAAGTCTGTTCCTGCTTTTAACATGTCCAGACCGTAAGCTTCTGCATCAACACCTGCAATTTTTTCAAGTTCCTTTGCAGCTTGTACATCTTCATTCGTACATGTTGGTGATTTGAATAATAATGTGTCAGAAATAATGGCTGACAACATAAGGAGTGCATTTTCCTTTGAGACGTCCACCTTATTTTCTTTAAATAACTTCAATAAAATAGTCGCCGTACATCCGACAGGTTCTACACGGAAGTATAGAGGGTCAGCTGTTTCGAAATTAGCAACTCGGTGATGGTCAATCACTTCTAAAATGTGAAGATCTCTAATGTTATTGACCGATTGTTGAAACTCGTTATGGTCAACTAAAATGACACCTTTTGCCCTATCATCGATATGATTAACAAGTTCTGGTGCGTCTACTTTAGCATAATTTAAAACATATTCCGTTTCTTTATTTAATTCTCCTAAACGAACAGCTTCAGCTTGAAGGCCAAGCTCTTTTTTTAAGCTTGCATATACAATTGCTGATGTAATTGTATCAGTATCTGGACTTTGATGGCCGAATACGTATACTTTTTCATGACTCATCTTATAATCACCTTTTTCTTTTATTTACATACAACAATTATGTTACAAAAAAAGCTGTAGAGAATCAAGTTCTCTACAGCCTCACTTTATGAATGTTTTTCTAATCTCATCTTTTCTTGTAGCTGCTTTGTCTCATATACTATGACTCCAGATAGTCCGAGTAATCCGATTAAGTTCGGAATAGCCATGAGGCCGTTCAACACGTCAGCTAGTGACCAAACAACATCAAGCGATGCTGTGGCACCAACGAATATGAATAAAACAAAGACGATTCGATAGCCCATGACGGCTGCTGGATTTTTAATGAGATACTGGAAACATTTTTCTCCATAATATCCCCAACCGAGAATGGTTGATGAAGCGAATAAAATAATCCCGATCGATATAAGCGCTGAACCTGTACTACCGAAAAAGACTGCCCATGACTCTGCTGTTAAAGCACCAGCTGCTATTGATGTATCCTGCCAAGCCCCTGACATAACGATTGACACACCCGTAATCGAACAAATGACTAAAGTATCAAATAAGACTTGTGTCATTGATACAAGTGCCTGCCTACCAGGTATATCTGTTTTGGCTGCCGCTGCTGCAATAGGCGCCGAACCTAAACCAGCTTCGTTTGAGAATAATCCACGAGCAATCCCGAAGCGAATAACCGTACCAATCGCTCCACCTGCAAGTGCTTGACCCGAAAAGGCATCCGTAAAAATAAGACTAAATGCCGCAGGGACTTTGTCGAAGTTTAAAATAACGATAAACATTCCCGCAATAAAATAAAAAAGTGCCATAAACGGAACAAAGAAGGAAGTTACACGCCCAATCCACTTAATTCCACCAATAATAACTAAACCAGCAAATAAGACAAGCGCAATTCCGGTGATCCAGAAAGGAACTGAAAATGTATTATTAACAGCGTCAGCAACTGCTTTTGCCTGTGTTCCATTTCCAATACCAAATGCTGCAAAGGCCCCAAATATCGCAAATAAAACAGCCAACCATTTTTGTTTTAAACCGTGCTCTAAATAGTACATCGGTCCACCAGCCATTTGGCCCTTATCATCTTTGACTCGATATTTAACAGCTAATATAGCTTCTCCATATTTAGTTGCCATACCGAAGAATCCAGCCATCCACATCCAAAAGATGGCACCTGGTCCCCCTGAAACGACTGCTGTTGCAACCCCAACAATATTTCCAACACCTACGGTTGCAGCCATCGCTGTCATTAATGCTTGGAAATGCGATATGTCACCTTCATCTTTCGCCTTACTTTTTGTAAAAACAAGTTTTAAGGCGTATGGTAATAACCGAATTTGTAAAAAGCCTAATCGAAGCGTTAAAATGATACCTGTTCCTACTAATAAAATAATAAGTGGCCAACCCCAAATAATGCCACTAATATCATCAAGCAATGTTTGTATTTTATCCAACGACTTTCCCTCCCTATTCACATTTCATCTCACAAAACAAAAACACGCGCTTATCCGACCCTCCTTTTAGATAATTCTCATTATTCTGATAACTTAAAATTACACGAAAGCCCTCAATAAGTCAAGACCTTTTTTGATACAGTTAGTATACATTTTCATTCTGTTGTATTACAGTAGAAGAAAGAATGATCATAAGGAGGTATAGAATGTCACATGTAATCGTCATAGGGACAGGCATTGTTGGAGCTAGCTGTGCTTATGAATTAATAAAAAAAGGCCATCATGTTACGATGATTGATGCTGAAAAAGACGGGCGAGCGACATCAGCAGGTGCCGGTATTATTGCTCCATGGGCCAATCAAAGGCGTAATAAAGATTGGTATTTATTAGCACGATTAGGAGCAAAATTGTATCAAGACTTAATCAAAGAACTTGAAGATGATGGTGAAACAGAAACTGGCTATAAACGAATCGGTAGTTTACAACTTTACGAAGATGAAAAGAAATCTCATAAAATGGAGCAAATTGTTTTAAAAAAACGTGAAGACGCACCAGAAATTGGCCAAGTCACTATACTAAGCGAACAAGAAACCAAGGAAGCTTTCCCATATGTGAATGATGGCTTCCATGCTTTATATATTGAAGGCGCAGCACGTGTTGATGGGCGCCAACTGAGAGAGGCACTGATTCGCGCTAGCTTAAAACGAGGCGCACAATACATCCAAGGTGAAGCAAGCTTATTAGACGAAAAGACAGTTCAAGTGAAAGGGGAAAAAAGACAGGCAGATCGCATTGTTTTAGCAAACGGGGTCTGGATGAATGACAGCTTAAAAATCTTTAACATGCATACATCCCTTTATATGCAAAAAGGTCAGCTCATCCACTTGCATTGTCCGGAACTCATAAAGAAAGACCTACCTATGGTCAATATTCCAAGTGATCCTTATATTGTTCCTTTCGACCATGGACGTATCGTTGTCGGAGCAACACGTGAAGATAAGGTCACCATGGACACGCGCCATCATATTGGCGCTATTTATGAGCTCTTACAAAAAACATTCACCTTTGCACAAGGCTTAGACATAAGTGAACTCCGCGAAGTTCGAACGGGATTCAGACCTTTTACACCATCATTTATCCCCACCTTCGGCCGCCTTGCCCAAGCACCATCCATCTACTATGCAAATGGACTCGGCTCATCTGGCTTAACAACCGGACCTTTTATCGGATCCGTCTTAGCCAAACTCATTAGTGATGAAGAAACGATTGACCCCTCCCCCTACAACATAGAGCAATATCAAATATAAAAAAGCAGCCTCCTGGCTGCTTTACAACTCTTTCATCATAAGCTCATCAATTTGCTTATCACTTCCAACTTGGAAGACATGCTCTCCAAATTTTTTATAACCAAGCTTTTCATACAAATGAATCGCTTGATCATTATGTTCCCAAACCCCTAGCCACAGCTTGCTTTTATCTTGCTCACGCGCTATAGCTTCAGCTTCATATAACAAATGTGTCCCAATCCCCTGCCCTTGAAACCCCGGTAATAAATACAAGCGCTCTATTTCAAGCGCATCTTCGCCTAAGTCCTCTTGCTGTGCATCTAACACATTTAACTTCATATAACCCGCCAAATGCTGATCCTTGTAAACAAAATAAAAAGAAACATCTTTATCATTTAATTCTCTTTTTAACTTGGGCATATTATAAGCATCATCTAAAAATGACGCCATATCTTCCGCCGAATTATCATCTTTAAATGTTTCATAAAACGTTTTCCGGCTTAAATCATGTAATAATTCAAGATCCTCAAGCTGACATTTCCGTAAAGTAATCATGACACTTTCCTTTCCTGCAACATTTCCATGTCAAGTAACTTATGATGCATCCGCATATAGACGAATTGGAAAATTGGACTTTGAATAAAGGTAAACAGAAAAGTAAATACAAAGATAACCCCACCAATAAGCCAAGCGAATACTAAGATGATCAACTCCGTAATAATACGAACCTTTTGAACACTCATCCCCGTTTTATCCGAAATGGATAACATGAAACCATCCCTTGGACCAGAGCCGACACCAGCCGCATTATAAACGCCACCACCAACACCCATGATGACAATTCCAATCATCATAATCACACTATCTGTCCACGTATAACTCGCCTTCGGCAAAAAATCCAACCATAAATAAAAATCAATTAAAGACCCAATAATCATCGCATTTAAAAAAGTTCCAATCCTAACATATGACCGGTCCAATATAAAGGAGACTGTAATTAAACAAACCCCGATAATAATATTCCACGACCCAATTGACAAACCGAATTTATCAAAAAAGGCGATCGATAGCACATCCCAAGGATGAAGCCCTAAATGATTCACATTAATCGTCGTCGATATACCTAAACTAAAAACAGCTAACCCGATGAAAAACATGCCCCACCGAATCATCTTCATGATGCATCCACTCTCTCTATAAATAATTCCACTATCTATTGTATGGACTTTCTCTCCAAAAGGCTATTAAATGATTTATTAAAAAAAGCGCTCACTGACGTGAGCGCCGCAAGACGAATAATTTCCCCTAGTCCAAATAGGATGTGGTCAGCTTTCGTCTTCCTCTCCTACTAGCTGAAAAAATTAAAACTTAGTTATTTATTTAATCGTCTCCCTTAGCATTCATAACGACTTCATACACTTCTGGCATAGTTCGATTAATGCGTGCAGGCTTCCATGCTTGATTCACCCACATATGATCCGTCTTTCCTGACGTTAACTTATCACCAAAAGGCTCATCTACAAAACGCGCTTCACCCTGAAGTGCCATATCCTCAGCCTTAATGCGACGAACATCATAAGTGAACTGTAACCTGATCGCATTGGCTTCTGATATGCTTGTAAAAATGGCAATACAATCATCATAATAGGCTGAAGCACCATAATCGATCGTTACATTGAGTACAGGTAATAAAAGACCCGCCTCCTCTAGTTCAGCATAGGGAATGCCACTCGCCCGCATCCACTCTGTCCGACCAATTTCAAACCAAGTGACATAATTAGCATGATGAACAACACCCATTCGATCTGTTTCCTGATATTGGACACGTTTACTTTCAAAAAACCATTTCCCCATCAGATTAAGCCTCCCCTTTTTTCAGCCGTTTTGCTGCCATATCTTGAAGCTGGAACTTTTGTATTTTGCCAGTTGCCGTCATCGGCCATGCCCCTTCTTTGATCAACCAAATATGGCGCGGCACTTTAAAACGTGCTAAATGTCCAGCACAATAATCTCTTATTTCTTTTCTTTTTAATTCTGCTTCTCCTGCTTTCAATTCAATGAAAGCAGCGGGCGTTTCACCAGTCAAACGATCTGGAACACCAATGACTTGAACTTGATGGACAGCCGGGTGTTCATATAAAACATTTTCAATTTCACGCGGGGAAACAAGTTCACCAGATACTTTAAACATCTCCTTACTTCTCCCGATAACTTGTAAATAACCATCTTCATGAACAATACCGACATCACCCGTTTTTAACCAACCATCCTTATCAATCGTTGCAGCTGTTTCTTCCGGCTTATTATAATAACCATGTGAAACAGTTATCCCACGAACAGCCAGTTCACCAACTTCACCATTCGGTAAGTCTGCCCCCGTATCAATATCTACCGTCTTATATTGTACGACACTCCCACCAAATTCCTTTAAACCAAGACCTCCACCTAATTTCGGTCGGCCGACACGAGTCGTGATAACATCCAGTCCTACTCCAATTTCTGTCGTGACACCTGATGAAGATACTTCCGTCTGACCATAACCAGTAATAATTTCTGTTAAACCGAGCAAGTCAATTGCCTTTTTCCAAACAGGTACCGGCGCAGCTGCTGCACCACACCAAACGGCAAATAAATGAGATAAATCAAAAGATGCAATCTCTGGATGATTTAAGACTGGAACAAGTGTTGTTGGCACACATAAAAAATCATTCGCTTGATACTTTTCCATTAACTGTAAAGATTGCAAGGGTGAAGCTCCCATCGCCTCAATGAAAGACCCACCTACAAAAGTCATCGCCAAAATCGATTCCACAATAGCAAAACAATGGTAAAAAGGTAAAGGCGCATAAGTAACCCGTCCATCCTCTATCGCCCGGCTATAACAAGTACTATAAGCAGAACGAAGCAACATGTCCTCTGTTAACATAACCCCTTTCGGATTTCCCGTTGAACCAGATGTGTACAAGATCATCATCACTTCATCTGGATAAGAAGATGCTGCAAACCTTTTATTAAATGCATCATGAGGTAAGTTTTCCGCCTGACTCATAAAGTCTTCCCATAATAAAAACGACTCTGATACACCTTGAGCCCGATCAGCCTCTAGACAGACAACCGACTGCAATTGACTCTCTTTTAAAAAAGTAGAATCTTGGAGTAATTCACTCACTGCTTGACCATGATGCCGAGTTTTCGATCTTTGTTCAACAAATAAAAAACGACTATCCGATTGCTTCAATATGTAAGCAAGCTCATCTTTTGCTAACATCGAATTAATCGGCACAAAAACAGCCCCTACCATTGATGATGCAAACATGAGAGCCGGAAATTGCGGCCCATTATCCATAACAAGCGCAATATGATCTCTCCGTTTTACACCAAGGGCAATCATTCCTTTTGCATATGTAACAGCTTGCTTCCAAATATCATCATATGTATAAGTTAAACCATCTATATGCATATATTCACGCTTAGCAAATTGCTGGCACATCGCTTTTATATGTTGGCCGACAGTTTGTCTTTCCCAAGGTATAAAGTCTTCTGCTAAAGCTGCTCTTCGTTCATCGACTGATAAGATTGGTAATTTTTTAGCTTTCATCATTGTTCATCCTGTTCTCTATACTTTTTCAATAATAGTACGGCATTATGGCCACCAAAGCCAAACCCATTTGACATGGCATACTCGATTGGCGCATGCTCACCATTATTTTTCACAACATTAATCTTACATAAAGGATCAAGTTCCTCAATATTAATTGAAGGCGGATAATAGTCTGCACCTATTGCAAGTGTCGTAATAATCGCCTCTATTCCACCTGCCGCTCCAAACAAATGACCTGTCATTGATTTTGTGGAACTTACTTTTAAGTCACTCTGACCAAATACTTGGTTAATAGCTTCTACTTCCGATATATCACCTGTTGGCGTACTCGTCCCATGAGCATTAATATAATCAACTGCTTCCGGCTCAAGATCCGCACGCTCTAAGGCTAATTGCATTGCCTTTGCAGCTCCTTCATAATGAGGTGATGTCATATGATAAGCATCCGTTGTTGCACCATATCCAACTATTTCAGCCAAAATATGAGCCCCACGTTCAACTGCATGTTCATATGACTCAAGAAGAAGCACACCCGCACCTTCCCCCATGACAAAACCATCTCTACTTACATCAAAAGGACGAGAAGCTTTTTCAACTGCTTCATTTCGTCTAGACATCGCTTTCATTTTATTAAAACCAGCAAAATAAAGCGGATGAATAGGTGCCTCAGCACCACCCGCTAAAATAAGATCAGCATAACCATGAGCAATATGATGATAAGCTTCCCCAATCGAGTGATTTCCAGTCGCACATGCCGAGGCAGCTGAAAAGCTTGCTCCCCTGAAGCCCGTCTTCATGGCAACAACACCTGACACCATATTGGCGATGGACATTGATACTAAAAATGGTGACACACGCCTAGCCCCTCTTTCTTTCAATGTATCATATCCTGCAAATAAGGTTCCAAGCCCTCCTGCACCAGATCCAATGTATACCCCAGCCCGATCTAAGTCTATTGCATCCAAGGAAAGCGCTGCCTGTTCAATCGCCTGTAAAGCAGCTGCATAACCATATTGAATAGCTAAATCATATACTTTTAAATCCTTTTTGCTTAAATATGCCCCGCCATCAAAGTCTTTCACTTGGGCTGCCATTTTCGTATCCATCTCAGCAAAAGCCGGATCTTCTATATAAGTCACACCCGATTGACCTGCAGATATATTTTCCCACAAAGTATTGACATCATTCCCAAGCGGAGAAACCGCTCCCATTCCTGTTATGACGACACGCTTCATTTTCCAGCCACCTATTCCATAAATTTACTTCTAGTATACCACTTCCCTAGCTAAGTGCATGAAAAAAGCACTCACTTTCATGAGCGCCCGAATCCTTACAACTTATTCATCTTCAATTGTTACTGCTGTTCCATAAGCAATGACTTCTGAAGCAGCTTGCATCACTTGCGAAGTTTGATAACGCATCCCGATAATCGCATTTGCACCTAATTGTTTAGCTTCCATCACCATCCGATTTTTTGCCTCAGCACGAGCCTCTAACATTAATTCAGAATAGCCACGAATTTCACCGCCAACTAATGTTTTAAAGCTTGCCCCAATATCACGACCAATGTGTTTTGACTGTACCGTACTTCCTTGCACTAAACCATGCACCTTTGTAATTGTCTTACCTGGAATGTCATTTGTTGTCACAATCATCACTTGTACCTCCATCCTTAGCTTTACTTTATTATACTATGATAATCAGAGAGTACAAGATGACTTTATAAATAATTTATAATAAAAAAACCTAGGCAATCAGATTTGATTACCTAGGTTACCTCATTAAATTTAAAAAAAGATAAGGCGGCAACCGGATTTGAACCGATGATAGAGGTTTTGCAGACCTCGGCCTTACCACTTGGCTATGCCGCCATAACATGAAAAAATAAGCGGAAGACGGGATTCGAACCCGCGACCCTCTCCTTGGCAAGGAGATATTCTACCACTGAACTACTTCCGCAAAGCTAGCTGGGCTACAAGGATTCGAACCTTGGAATGACGGAATCAAAATCCGCTGCCTTACCGCTTGGCTATAGCCCAATGATTCAATTAATGTAAAAAATGGGGCGACCGGTGGGATTTGAACCCACGCGTGCCGGAGCCACAATCCGGTGCGTTAACCACTTCGCCACGACCGCCATCATTAGGAAAAAATATATATAATTGGCAGGGGTAGTAGGAATCGAACCCACATCAAAGGTTTTGGAGACCTTCGTTTTACCATTAAACTATACCCCTATTAAAAAAATGGTGGAGGGGGGCAGATTCGAACTGCCGAACCCGATGGGAGCGGATTTACAGTCCGCCGCGTTTAGCCACTTCGCTACCCCTCCGACTTATTATTAAAAATAGTTAAATGGTGGTTCAGGACGGAATCGAACCGCCGACACAAGGATTTTCAGTCCTTTGCTCTACCGACTGAGCTACTGAACCAACAAATGGCGATCCGGACGGGACTCGAACCCGCGACCTCCAGCGTGACAGGCTGGCATTCTAACCAACTGAACTACCGGACCAACAATTTAGATGCATAATATATTGTAACATATATTATTGTATTTCTCATTTTATAAATGTTCGCTTTCGCTCACAAATTTTGGTTGCACTCTTCGAGTACTACTGATGTTCGCTTTCGCTCACAAATTTTGGTTGCGGGGATAGGATTTGAACCTATGACCTTTGGGTTATGAGCCCAACGAGCTACCAGACTGCTCCACCCCGCGATCATTATAAATATGGAGGATGCAGGGCTCGAACCTGCGACCCCTTGCTTGTAAGGCAAGTGCTCTCCCAGCTGAGCTAATCCTCCGAATTACTTTTCTAAGTAATCGTTTTTTTGCTGGAACAATCTTTCTATTCATTCGAGCTGTGCGATCAGCTTAAAAGATAAAATGGTGACCCCTACGGGACTCGAACCCGTGTTACCGCCGTGAAAGGGCGGTGTCTTAACCGCTTGACCAAGGGGCCATGAAATATAAATGGCGGAGAGCAAGGGATTTGAACCCTTGAGACCGACAAGCGGTCTACATGATTTCCAATCATGCTCCTTCGGCCAGCTCGGACAGCTCTCCGAATGAATGTATCTTTTCAAAAAAATGGCTCCACAGGTAGGGTTCGAACCTACGACCGATCGGTTAACAGCCGATTGCTCTACCACTGAGCTACTGTGGAATATAATATCAATGTTGTCATCCACACATATTTTAGCGACAATTATCATTATATCTTTTTATAGAAATAATGCAAGCTAAACCCTTTTTTATTTCGACTTGAATGCGTGTGCTATTTTTCAAGCGCAAATATTATTATAGCAAAACTTTTCATAAACACAAACAATAACCCTTTTCATAAAAAAAGAACGACAATAAGCATTGTCGTTCTAACGTAAACTCATCCATGGCCGGTCACTTTTCCAGTCAACATGAATATCCCGGCCATACATTTTCGTCATATGCTCAGTTGTAATAATATCTTTTCGTTTCCCTGCTTGAAAAACGGTCCCATCTTTTAAGAGTAAACTATGTGAGAAAATTGGCAGCACCTCTTCAATATGATGGGTAACATAAATAATCGTTGGTGCGTCTTCCTCTTGGGCTAGTGTTTGCACCGCTTCTAATAAATCTTCTTTCGATATAAAGTCTAAGCCATTCGTTGGTTCATCTAGGATCAGTAAACGAGGATTGGCCATAAGACTCCGAGCAATCAATACTTTTTGCTTTTCACCTTGGGAACATTTTTCATATTCTTTCCCCTCTAAGTGACCTGCACCTAATGTTTGCAAAAGTTCTCTTCCACGTTGAAAATCTGCTTCTGTCGGCTCTTGAAAAACTAGTCCAACAGCCGCATATTTTCCGCTAACGACGATATCTTCTGCTTTATGTCTCCCATTGACACGCTCACCTAAAGATGAACTGACCCAGCCAATCGATTTTCTTAACTCATTAATATCTGTTTTGCCAAACGTATTGCCGAGTACATTCACTTGTCCAGTCGTCGGCCAAATATAGCCATTCACCATATTCAGTAAGGTCGTTTTGCCTGCTCCATTTAAGCCAAGGACTGCCCAATGTTCACCTGCTTGAACGGTCCAATCAATATGATGAATAATTTCTTTCCCTAATCTACGCCAAGAAACATCTTTCATTTCAATGATCCTATCCATGATCTGACCTCCTATAGTAGATCTTTTAATGCGTCTTTTAAGGCATCATTTGTAAACTCTTCTTGTTTCTTCATATATTTATTAATATCTCTTTTCGATACTTTTGATTTTGAAGCTTGCTTGCGTCTCTTTTGGAAGGTTGTTAATTTTTCACTATGACCACAAACACAGCGGAAGGTTTGCCCACTTCCCTCTCCATAAAGCTTCATCTTCTTTTTACATTGAGGACAACGTGCATTTGAGTTTTTATAAATATTTCGCTTGTAATTACAAGCTCTATCTTTACAACGTAACATTTTCCCATGTTTATTTTCAATTTCTAACATGAAACTATCACAGTTAGGACATTTTGTTGCAGTTATATTGTCATGTTTAAAACGTGCTTCCATCCCTTTAATATCATGAACAATCGTTTGAGTAAATTGTTTCATTTCTGAAATAAAGCTCTCTTTTCTGAGCTTTCCTTTTTCGATTTCCTGTAGTTTCTTCTCCCACTCTGCTGTCAGTGCTGGTGACCTTAAACGTTCCGGGGCTAATTCTAAAAGTTGTCTTCCTGCCTGAGTGACATATAAATATTTACCACGCAGCTCCATAAATTGACTCGTCATTAATTTTTCAATAATATCGGCGCGAGTAGCAACCGTTCCGATACCACCTGTTTCAGCTAAAGTTTTTTGCAAATGTTTTTCATCTTGCTCTAAAAAGTGAGATGGATTTTCCATCGCTTTTAACAAACTTCCTTCTGTTAAGCGTTCTGGCGCTTTCGTTTCCCCTTCTTTTAGGGTCACTTTAGCCTTATACTTTTCGTTCTCCTTATAATTTAAAGCAGATTCTGATCGAGCTTCTTCATATAAAGCTTTCCACCCTAATTGGGACGGGGTAGATTTTTTTAAAAGAAAAGTCTTATCTTGAATACGTGCGCTTACTTGTGTTTCTTCATACTCATATGGATCAAGTAGGACGGCTAAGAAGCGCTTCACAACTAGGTCGTATATTTTTCTTTCGTCATTTGTCATGTCGTCTAAATAGGCGACTTCTTCTGTTGGTATAATCGCATGGTGGTCTGATTGGATTTGATCATTGACGACTGATTTCGGTAGACGGTTCAATTGTTTTTGTTTCAGTTGTGCCGTTATTTTGTTATAGCCTTGAACGGCACTAATTCGTTCTTGTAAGGTTGGTACGATGTCTGATGTAATAACCCGAGAGTCTGTTCGCGGGTATGTTAAGACTTTATAGCGTTCATATAAGTTTTGCATGATGCGTAAGGTTTGTTTTGCTGATAGGTTAAACAATCGGTTTGCCTCACCTTGCAGTTCGGTTAGGTCGTATAGTTGTGGTGCAAATTGTTTTTTCGTTTTCTTCGTGACTTTCGTAATTTTTGCTTTCCCGTTTAATTGTTTTTGAAAATCTTCTGCTTTCTTCCGATCGAAGATGCGGCCAAGGTCTGAGCGGAATGTGTGGCCGTTAATGGTTGCTTCGATTTCGTAAAAAGCTTTTGGTTTGAATGTGTTAATTTGATTTTCGCGTTCACGTACCATAGCTAGGGTTGGTGTCTGCACGCGGCCGGCTGATAATTGCGCATCGAACTTCGTTGTCAATGCGCGTGTTGCGTTTAAGCCAACATACCAGTCTGCCTCTGAACGTGCGACGGCTGCTTCATATAAGTGATCATATTTTTTCGCATCTTGTAATTTAGCAAAGCCTTCTTTGATGGCTTTATTAGTAACTGAAGAAATCCATAAGCGTTTGCACGGCTTATTCGAGCGAGCTTCTTTAAGAATCCAGCGGGCAACAAGTTCCCCTTCTCTTCCCGCATCGGTTGCAATAATGACCTCTTGAACGTCTTTGCGGTTCAGTTGGGCTTTGACCGTATTAAATTGTTTGCGTGTCTTTGGAATAACTGTCGTTCTTAAGTGTTTAGGCAACATAGGTAGATCTTCGATTTTCCATGTTGCATATTTTTTATCGTATTGGTCTGGGGTAGCTAAGGTCACTAAGTGGCCAAGCGCCCATGTGACGACATATTGCTTCCCTTCGATATAGCCGTTCTTTTGTTCACTTGCTCCGACGACTTTCGCAATGTCACGGGCAACGGATGGTTTTTCTGCTAATATAAGTTTTTTCATTATCTTAATTCCTTTCACTTCATTCACTTTAGTGTATCAAACTTTTTATTTATTGGATATTGTGTTGACTTTTTTCAGAAAAAAATTAGGATAGATGATGAGAGGAGGTTTCATATGGAAATCAATCATTTCCAAGAGCCACATACCCCACAGCTCTACCTCGTTCTCCAAGCATTAGCCACTAGGAAAAACTTATCACCTCAAGATGCACAGAAACTTGCACAATTAAGGCGCGGGCAATTAGGTGAGCGTGCTTTTTTTGAAAAAATAAAACCGCACCTCCCGAAAGACGTTCTCATCATGCATAGCTTAAACCTCTATCATCAAGATAATGCCTTTCAAATTGACCATTTGCTCTTTTTTCATCAAAAATTATATTTATTTGAAACAAAATACTTTGCAGGAGACTACTTGCTGCACGACGGAATTTGGACGGCGCTTGAATCAAATCAAGAAATTAACAGCCCACTCAATCAACTGAACCGAAGTAGTCAGCTCCTATCCCGGCTTGTGCGTAGCATGGGATGGTCCGGGAAAATTGTTGGTCAGGTCACCTTCATGCACGAGGCATTCACCTTGTATGGTGCTCGCCCAGAACAAGCTTTCATCTTTTTATCCCAGTTCGAACGTAAGCTCAAGCGAATCTTCGCCAACGAAGGCGCCCCACTTCCCCAAGAATACGAGCTCGCACAAAAACTCGCTCAATTACACAGACCAACTAACCACTACGACAGGCGCCCAGACTACACATACGACCAACTATGGAAGGGCGTCATCTGCCCCGCCTGCCAGCACCGCATGCAGCGCAAAACGGAACGATTCTTCTACTGCCCAAGCTGCCAGACCAAGCATAGGACGCGGGAAGTTTTGTTCTTTAATGTGAAGCAGTTTTTCCTGCTGTTTCCAGAGTATCCATTTACAATTGCTCACATCCATGATTGGTGTGGCGGTCAAATTAGCAAACGCTCCATTCGAAATATTTTAGAACCATATGCTGTCAGAACTCCCCATAAGCGCGGGGTCACCTTTGCATTACCAAAGCACCTGAAAGAGTTTAGCCCTTTCGATAAATGAGAGCATGGGAGTTAGGAGGGGAGTGTAACTTTTTTTATCAGATACACTCTTTGGGCAATTCGTGAATGTTTTCTTTCATGAGTTACCCTAGGTGAGTAACTGAGCGCACTTCTCTATTGCCAGTTACACATAATCAACACCTTTAAGGTAACCGGGGAGTCTATTCATCTGATGAGTTACACTCATTTCTCATTTAAGAGTAACTGAGCACAACTTACTTTCGCGAATTACTCTTAATGTCACAACAAGAGTAATTCACCCCTCTCTCCGCCTGTGAGCTACACTTAAGTTCACAATTTCAGAAACTCACCAAATCGAGTTACCCTCACTCACTATTTAAGCGTAACTCCTTTTATGAATGACACTCATACTCGCACTACCCGCACACAACCCACAACAAAAAAAGAGCGGCGCCAAAGCGCCGCTCTGCTCATGCCGCATCTGTGCGAACATATAGCATCTTCTCTTATTATTCTTCTGCTCCTTGGTCTTCCACTTGAATCGTGTCACGACGCAAAATCTTCCGTGATAGGTCATCAAACAAAGTATAAACAATCGGAATCAAGAATAGGGTAAAGAGACTCGATACTGACAATCCGAAAATAATCGTAATCGCTAGTGGTTGTTGCATTTCTGCACCTTCCCCTAACGCTAATCCTAAAGGAATCATCGCAAGGACTGTCGTTAAAGTTGTCATTAAAATCGGACGTAACCTACTCTTTCCAGCTTCAATAATCGCCTCATAGCGATCCATGCCTCGGCGCCGGAGAATATTGATATAATCGACAAGGACAATTGAGTTGTTCACGACAATCCCGGCCAACATAATAAGCCCGATAAAGGCTGGAATAGAAAATGCTATGCCGCTAACGAACAAGCCACCGACAACTCCGACAATCGTAGCCGGCATTGAGAACATAATGATGAACGGGAATAAG
>DATGTP010000004.1:0-50542 GCA_035301825.1 Pseudogracilibacillus sp.
TTACATGAACATAGTCTGGTAGCAATAGCGAAGAGGTCACACCTGTTCCCATCTCGAACACAGTAGTTAAGCTCTTCAGCGCCGATGGTAGTTGAGACTTAGTCTCCGCAAGAGTAGGTCGCAGCCAGGCAAATGAAACACCCTATATGAATTTGTCATATAGGGTGTTTTTTTGTATGATCTGAAAGATATGTGAGTGCGCTAGATAATCATTGTATGTTACAATAAGAAGGATAGATTATAAATATTTGTAGGTGAATGAATGTCTAATAAATTATTAAAGGGAACAATGCTTCTGACGGGGGCAGCTTTCCTATCTAAATTTTTGGGAATGATATATGTCATTCCATTTAATGAATTAGTTGGAGATAAGGGTGGAGAATTATACTTTTATGCATATAATCCTTATACGGTTTTGTTAAGTGTTTCTACTGTCGGTATTCCTTTGGCAGTGTCGAAAATTGTATCGCGTTATAATAGTTTAGGTTATTATGATATAGGGTTTAAAGTTTTAAGAATTAGTTTAAGCTTAATGTTTATAACAGGAGTTTTTGCCTTTTCTATTCTTTTTTTCGGAGCAGAATGGTTTGCAGCGAAATATATATATGATAGTGATCATGGAAATACAAGAGAAGAACTTGTTTCAGTATTGAAGATGATCAGTTTTTCTTTATTGATTATTCCTTTTATGAGTGTTGTACGTGGCTTTTTCCAAGGGAATCAAATTATGGAACCGACTGCTCTTTCACAAGTGATTGAACAAATTGTTCGAATTATATTTGTTTTAACATCTGTTTATATTATTATTCATATGTTTGAAGGTTCTATATCATTAGCTGTCAGTTTTGCTACATTTGCTGCGTTTATCGGTGCTATTGCTTCTTGTTTAGTCTTAGTTTGGTTTTGGATGAAACGAAAAGACAAGTTGCTGGAACAAAGTCATCATTCAAAAAAACATTTAAATATTTCTTCCTTTGATTTAATAAAGGAATTATTATCATATGCCGGTCCATTTATTTTAGTTGGAATCGCAATTCCACTTTATCAACAAGTTGACTCATTTACTTTTAATAAGTCGATGGCTTTGGGTGGTTTTAGTGATATAACGACTATATCAAACGCAACAATTAATATGTATGGTCATAAATTAATTGCGATTCCTGTTACTTTAGCTACTGGGATGTCAATGACTTTAATTCCAGCATTAACTGAGTCATTTATGAAAAGAGATTCATTAAATTTAGAAAAACAAATAAATCAGTCCATTCAAATTGTTATATTATTCGTTATTCCAGCAGTTGTTGGTTTATCAGTTTTAGCGAATGTATCATATGGGGCACTATTTGGCATGAATCATTTAGATATATCAGGTCGTTTATTAATGTGGTATAGTCCTGTTGCATTAGGTTTTGCCTTGTTTACGGTAACAGCTGCTATCTTACAAGGAGTAAATGAACAACGCTTTTCATTAGTCAGTTTAGGAGCTGGATTTTTAGTCAAATTAAGTTTAAACAGTTTTCTTATTCAATTAATGGCAGGTCTAGGATCAATTGTTGCCACTACATTAGCTACTTTTACTGCTGTGACATTAAATTTATGGTGGATTAAACGATCGATTAAGTTTTCATATAAACAAACAGCAAAAAGAGGGTTGTTCATTGTTATATTCAGTCTGATAATGGGACTTGTTGTCTTACTATTTAAAGTGTTACTTGGCTTCTTTTTACCATATGAAACGAGTCGTTTTGCAGCAATTGTTATGTTATCAGTTGGGATTATCGTTGGAGGAATAACGTATTTATATTTAATATATAAATCGACATTAATGGAATATGTGTTAGGTTCCTTAAATATTTTAAATCGATTCAGGAGGAAAAAAGGTGCGAATTGATCAGTTTTTAGCACATACAGGCTTTGGTTCAAGAAAAGATGTAAAGCAATTATTAAAACAAAAGATTGTAACTGTAGATGATCAAATTATTACAAAACCAAATATACATATTGACCCTAAGCAGGCGGAAGTTCTTGTTGATGGTATTGAAGTCGTTTATCAACAATATGTTTATTTAATGTTACATAAGCCACAAGGTGTTATTTCGGCAACTTATGATGACTATGATGAGACTGTGATTGACTTAGTTCCGATTGAATATGCACATTATCCTTTAGCACCTGTTGGTCGTTTAGATAAAGATACCGAAGGGCTTTTATTATTAACTAATGATGGAAAGATAAATCACATTTTGACGTCTCCGAAAAGAGAAATATTTAAAACATATTTTGCAGAGATTGATGGAGAGGTCAAGGAAAGTCACATTGATTTATTTGCTCAAGGTGTCACTTTAGATGATGGTTATGTAACGAAGGCTGCTCATTTAACTATACTAGAAAGTGGCCCTGTGTCTAAAATTGAATTATCAATAAGTGAAGGGAAGTTTCATCAAGTTAAGCGGATGTTTGAAGCTATTGATACAAAAGTGACTTATTTAAAGCGTTTATCGATGGGTGAGATTACTTTAGATGAATCATTACCCTTAGCAGATGTAAGAGAATTAAATGAAGATGAAATGGCATATATTAAACGATTGAAAAATAATTGATCATAGAGGGAATGATATGTATATTTTCATTGTAAATCCAATTGCAGGAAACGGTAAGTCGAAACGATTATTTAAGAAAATCATCTCAGATAAACGTCTAAATCTTTCGAATTATAAAGTATATTTTACAAAATTTGAAAAGCATGCACAGAAAATGAGTTCTGAACTTATCGCAATGAAAGCTAACATTGATAAACATTGGATTATTATTGGTGGAGATGGCACATTACATGAAGTTGTTAATGGATTAAAAGGGACTTCAGTCAATTTATCTTTTATTCCGGCTGGTTCTGGTAATGATTTTGCCAGGGGTTTGAATCTGCCGACAAGTTATGATGAATATATTGAAGCGATTTTTATTAAACAGGAAAAATTAACTTATCAACTCGGATATTTCCAAGAGGGTTATTTTGCCAATTGTCTAGGAGTTGGCTTTGATGCGGTCGTTGCCCATGCGACGAATGAGTCGTCTTTAAAAAAGAGATTAAACCAATTGAAAATCGGGAAGTTAGGTTATACATATCAATTAATTAAACAGTTGCTTCGATATAAACCAATTGATTTATCGATTACAGTAGACGATCAGAAGTTTCACTTTAAGCGGTGTTTTTTGTTTACGATTAATAATCATCCATACTTTGGTGGAGGGATGAAGATAAATCCTTTTGCATTGAACGGTGAGGATAGATATCATGCTGTTCTTGTTCATAATATTTCAAAATGGAAAATATTGTTTTTATTTGTGACAGTCTTTTTTGGAAAACATACGCGTTTTCATGAAGTAGCGTTTTTACAAGGAAGAAGGATTTCAGTTGAAAGTAAAAAAGCATTCCTTTATCAAGTAGATGGTGAAACACACTATGCAAAAGAGTTTCATGTATTTAATGAACGTCCAACTATTCAAGTTATTGGAACGAAGCAAGACCTAGGAGGATGCTAAATGGAAACATTAACAGTAGCTGATGCAAAATTAACATGGTTGCGTGGTGGTAATAATCATCTTGATGGTGGGGCCATGTTTGGAGTCGTACCTAAAGCATTATGGTCACGAAAGTATGCAGTTAATGAAAAAAACCAGATTGAATTAAGGACAGACCCCATTCTTTTACAATTAGACGGAAAAAATTACTTGATTGATACAGGGATGGAAAATGGAAAACTAACGGAAAAGCAATTGCGTAATTTTGGTGTTACAGAAGAGTCATTTATTGTAGAAGATTTAAAAAAGTTAGGCTTAAGCCCTGAAGATATTGATGTCATATTAATGACTCATTTACATTTTGATCATGCTTGTGGGCTTACAAAAGAAGTAAGTGGTCACTATGTATCTGTATTTCCTAATGCAACAATATACGTATCAGACGTTGAATGGGATGAAATGAGAAAACCAAATATTCGTTCGATAAATACATATTGGAAAATGAATTGGGAGGCAATTCAAGATCAAGTAAAGCCATTTCATAAGGAATTGCAAGTGACACCAGATTTAAAAATGATTCATACAAGCGGTCACTCTGATGGACATAGTATTATTATCTATGAAAAGGGTGATGACTGCTTCATACATATGGCTGACTTAATGGGGACTCATGCCCATCAAAACAAATTGTGGGCGATGGCTTACGATGATTATCCAGTCAGATCTGTTCATGCAAAAGAAAAATGGATGGCATATGGATATGAAAGAAGGGCATGGTATACTTTTTATCACGATGCTTATTATCGCGCCATTCAATTTAATGATGCCGGTGAAAAAATAAGCGAAATTAAACGTTTAGATTCATAAAAAAATATTATAAAAAGGTTCCATTGAGTTTATTCAATGGAACCTTTTTTAGAATGAACAATTATGCGACAGTCACTTCATCAACTGCAATAATAGCGCCAGTATCAATATCGACAAAAAATTCATATTGAGATGTTTTACCATCAACATTGCGGCTAATACCACCACGATACGTATTGTAAAAAAGTCCGTTTTTCTCAATACGCTCTTCTTTAATATAAATCCAAGAACCGACAATAGGTGCAACTTCTTCAAATTTATTCTTTGCTTGTTTTAAAGCTTGTTCAGGTGATAATTTTACCTTGCAGTCTAATTGAGTACGTAAGGCGTATCCAATTGAAAAACCAACACCTGCTCCGATGAGTAAATTTCTTAACTTCAACCTTTTCACCTCAAATATTGTAGTTTTCATGTTATTATATATATAAGTATACAAGATAAAATGACGAAAATCATATGAAAGGAAGTATTTTCTTGAATCAATCAACTCTAGATATGTTTAAAACATTAACTGAATTACAAGGAGCAGCAAGTGATGAAGGTCGAGTTCGTGACTTCATGGTAGAACAGTTAAAACCGAATGCAGACGAATTGATTTATGATAATTTAGGAAGCGTTTTCGGTGTGAAACATGGTGAAGGACCGAAAGTAATGGTAGCTGGCCATATGGATGAAGTTGGCTTTATGATTACGCAAATTACAGAAAACGGGATGTTACGTTTTCAGACCTTGGGTGGTTGGTGGAACCAGGTCATGCTTGCTCAACGTGTTCAAGTCATGACAAAAAATGGGCCTGTTATTGGGGTTATTGGATCAATCCCCCCTCACAATTTAACAGCTGAACAACGTGCGAAACCAATGGAAATTAATAATATGTTAATTGATGTAGGTGCAGATGACCGTGAAGATGCGCTAGCAATAGGAATTTCACCAGGTGATACGGTTGTACCGATTTGTCCGTTTACCCCGCTGGCAAATGAGAAAAAAATCTTAGCCAAAGCATGGGATAATCGATATGGGTGTGGACTTGCTATTGAATTATTAAAAGAAGTCAAAAATGATCAATTACCAAATACTTTATATAGCGGTGCTACAGTACAAGAGGAAGTTGGCTTAAGAGGTGCACAAACAGCAGCTAATTTAATTGAACCAGACATTTTCTATGCCTTAGATGCATCACCTGCTAATGATATGTCGGGTAATAAAGATGAATTTGGTCAACTTGGTCAAGGTGCTTTATTACGTATATTTGATCGGACAATGATTACCCATCGTGGGATGCGCGAATTTGTTTTAGATACAGCTGAATCAAATGATATTCCATATCAATATTTTATTTCACAAGGTGGAACAGATGCCGGTCGCGTTCATTTAGCACAAGACGGGGTACCGTCAGCAGTTATTGGTATTTGTTCAAGGTACATTCATACGTCTGCGTCGATGATTCATATCGATGATTATGCGGCAGCGAAGGAATTGTTAGTGAAACTTGTAAAAGGAACGGATCAAACGACAGTTGATACGATCCGCCAAAACAGTTAATAAACCATGAGAAAGCAAATGCAAATTGTATTAGGGTCGACTAATCGGGCAAAAACACATGCTGTGCAAGCTGTTTTTACTGATGCGATAATTGATACTGCTCACGTTCCTACAGGTGTTGATCATCAGCCTCTAAGTGATGAAGAAACGATGCAAGGGGCTATGTTTCGAGCAAGAGCAGTCAAAGAACGTTTTAATGACGTTTATGCTATCGGTTTAGAGGGTGGAGTTAGCTTCATTGAAGGAAAATTATATTTATGTAGTTGGGGCGCTTTAATCACTCCTGAAAACAAGCTTTATACGGCATCTGGCGCTAGAATTCCCTTGCCTGAATACTTTGCCCCTCAACTGAAGGAAGGCCTCGAATTGAGCGAAATAATGAACGAATATACAAATCGTCATGATATCCGACATCGGGAAGGAGCGATTGGTATATTTACTCATGGGGAAGTCAATCGAAGTGAGTTATTTCAACATGTTTTGCTTCTTTTAAAGGGACAATTAATATACGATAAAAAAACGACGAGCAAAAATTAATTTGCTCGTCACTTTTTTTATTCAAAAATATATTTTAAGACATCAATTGCTTGATCGACAGATTCAACTGTCACATTTACTTTATTCGACAACTCTTTTAAAGGGTGAATGAGTGAGTCAGGTCGAATGATAATGGTTGGCTTATTTAAGTTAATAGCTGTTGTAACATCCATTGCGGTATTCCATTGACGGTACTGTTCACCAAATTGAGCAATAACAATATCAGCTTTATTCAGTAAAACAGTTGTACGGAAATTGTTAACATCTGACGCCACCTTATCACGATAAAGCGCGTTAGGTTGTTCTCCAATAATCGCTTCACCGATATCGTCTGAACGGTCATGATTTGTTTGTGGACTGACGAAAGTAAAAGGTAAATTTTCCTTCTTTGCTTTTTCCTGTAAAGCATCACGCCAATCTGTATGAATTTCTCCTGCTAAATAAACAGTAAATTTCATAAAATCCCCTCCCAATTTTATTATAGATTGGAATAGGTAAATGAGCAAACAAAGGAATGAATGTCACAAATCGTAAAATTTATTTTATAAATGTTGTAAAAAATAGTATGATAAAGAGAAGAATGAGTAGCTGGAGGCAATAATTATGAAAATGACAAGTATTAAAATGAAGCGTTTATTAGAAGAAAGATTAAAGGATGATCATTACCGTACATCGTTCAATCGTGACAATGATACATTTCGCATAGAATGGAAAGAAACAAAAGAAGGTATTAATGTGAAATTACCTGGCATTATTGCGAAGTATAATGAAAAAGGCGATGAAGCAATCGATGATATTGTTAATCATATAAATGAAGCATTAAAAATCATGAATCAACCTGTTACTTTAAAGGGGAATGAAAAACACATTTACCCTGTTATTCGCGCAACATCTTTTCCAGTTGAGACGAAACAAGGTGAACCACTAGCGACGAAAGATCATACAGCAGAGACACGTGTTTTTTATGCAATTGACTTAGGAAAGTCATATCGATTAATTACTAAAAAGATGATTGAAGATGAAGAATGGACGGAGAATCAATTACACGAAACAGCTTTATTTAATATTCGTTCTCTAGATAACCCATATAAATCAGATACGGTTCGAGATAATACTTTTTATTTCGTTGCAACGCAGGATGGTTACGATGCAAGTCGTATTTTAAATGATTCTTTCTTAGATGAAATGGAAGAAAAATGTGAGGGGCAGCTCGTTGTTGCGGTACCACACCAAGATGTACTTATTTTAGCTGATATAAAAAATGATACAGGTTATGACGTCCTTGCTCAAATGACGATGCAATTTTTTGCCGAAGGACGTATTCCGATTACATCATTAGCACTTATTTACGAAAATAAACAGTTTGAACCAATCTTTATTTTGGCGCGTAAAAAGCCGAAGAAATAAGTGAACTTAAAGAAAGTGTGATACTTAATGAGTAAATGGAAACAAGTGAAAAGGTTTATTTTAAATATATTTACAGAAGAAGTAATCGTTGAAGAAGAGCCCTTAGATGAAGTTGATTTGAAAGAAAAACAGCCTGAGAATAACCGAATGGGTAAGCAATACGAGCAACAGTCACCACGAATGAAAAATAAACAGCTTAATGCCAAGGTAGCTTATCAGTATCCGAAAAGTAATAAAGGAGAATTTAAATTTCCTCTTATTCCGGATACAGAGTCTAAGCCTGAGGAAAGAAATCAAAGGGAAGCAAGCAGCATAAATGATAGAAGGCCAGGGTCAAGAAAGAGTGAAAGTCCTGCCTATATAAGAAAAAGGAGACGATCAAGTCAAGGTAATCATGATCCTAACCGTTATCGCCGCTCGCCAAATATAATGCAAGAACATAAAGAAAAGCAAGCCTTAAAGAAAATGGAAGATGTGCCAGCTTATTTACGTCGGCAAGGGATTGAGAGAGGGAATCAACAAAAGGTCGAAGGGAAAAACGATCCGATTAAAGAGGAAGTTGACCTAACAGAAGAACTGCCAAAACAAGTTATTTATTCACGTCCAGATGAATTGGATGAAGTTTTTCGAAAAAAGTATGGCTATGATAAGGAAGATGAATCAGTTGACATGCCAGAGAATTCATTAGAAATGGTGGAAGATCTTAGCCGGCCAAATGAGAGAGAAGTGTCTGAGCACCTTTATCCTATAGACGAAGAGAATTGGCTAAATAGTGAGGACCAACTCGAAATAACTCAAGATGATATCAATCAAGATGAAGAGAAATCACCTGAGCTTATGAGTTATGACGCGAACAAAAAGGCATTTCATGAAGCAGATAAACAAGAGAATGATTTGCCAATCGAAGTAAACGATAGCCAAGTGAAAGAAGAAGTCTATGAAGAGCTACCACATCATTTACTAGATGATCCAAAAGAAAATGATAAAGATGATGCTGATTGGATATTGGACCAACAACATACATTAGAGCAAACCTTAAAACACTTTAAAATTCGTGGAGAAGTAGTTCATGTGACACAAGGTCCGACAGTAACGCGATTTGAAATTAAGCCAGATTTAGGTGTTAAAGTAAGTACAATTCGAAATTTGGCAGATGATTTGAAGTTAAATTTAGCGGCAAAGGAAATTAGAATTGAAGCACCCATCCCAGGGAAGAATACAGTAGGGATTGAAATTCCAAATGCTCATCCCGAAATGGTTACATTACAACAAGTGATTGAAACGGATGCCTTCCAAAGAGCTGAATCCCCATTAACGATTGCTCTTGGGTTAACAATAGAAGGAGATCCTTTAATAACAAATATTGAAAAAATGCCGCACGGCTTAATTGCAGGTGCAACTGGCTCTGGAAAAAGTGTATGTATTAACTCAATATTGTTAAGTTTATTATATAAAGCGAGTCATGAAGATGTGAAGCTATTACTCATTGATCCTAAAATGGTTGAATTAGCACCATATAATGGTGTCCCACATTTAGTATCACCAGTCATCACCGATGTAAAAGCAGCTACTGCTGCACTGCAATGGGCAGTTAATGAGATGGAAGAAAGGTATGACAAGTTTGTTACAGGACAAGTGAGAAATATTGAAAAGTATAATGAAAAAGTACTTGCAGGCAAAATAAAAGGAAGTAAAATGCCATATTTAGTTATTGTTATTGACGAATTGGCTGACCTTATGATGAGCTCGCCTCAAGATGTTGAAGATGCAATCGCCCGCATTGCACAAAAAGCTCGTGCTTGTGGTATTCATTTATTATTAGCAACACAACGACCATCTGTTGATGTCATAACAGGATTGATTAAAGCGAATATACCAACACGTATTGCCTTTAGTGTATCATCACAAGTTGATTCACGAACTATTCTAGACAGTATAGGTGCAGAGCGACTGTTAGGTAGAGGTGATATGCTCTTCATCGAAAATGGATCTGGGAGTAGCCTCCGTTTACAAGGCCCATTTGTTTCTGATGAAGAGATTGAGCGTGTAACTTCATATGTACGCAATATCGCACAACCAAATTATTTATTTGAACAAGAGCAATTATTGCTAAAAATGGATCAGGAAGATCAGGATGAATTATTTGAAGATGTATTGCTATTCGTATTGGAGAAAAACCAAGCAAGCACATCACTTTTACAAAGACAGTTTAAAATAGGTTATAATAGAGCTGCCAGACTGATTGATAGCTTGTATGAACAAGGTATCATATCAGCACAAAACGGTTCAAAGCCACGTGATGTATTAATTACTTATGAACAAGCAGAAGAAATACTGTTCAATAATTAAAAAAGGGGAAAGTTCTGATGAAAGAAATCGAACAAAAATTACAAGGTAAAATAAATCGATTGACCAATAAAACTTTTAAATTTGATGAACGTATTAGAGATGGATGGTTTTCAGCAGTTTACTTTTTAAAAACAAAAAAAATCGTTGAAGAAAAAATACCTAACAATATTGTAACGATGCAATTTTTCCAAAGAGAAGAGGCAGTATTATGTGGAACAGATGAAGTCATTGCATTGTTACATACATTTGCTGATAATCCTGAGAACTTGGAAATATGGTCACTTAAAGATGGGGATAAAATAAAACCACATGAAACCGTCTTAACAATTACGGGACCATATCAAGACTTCGGTTACTTAGAAGGGATTATAGACGGTATTTTAGCTCGGAGAACATCGGTGGCAACAAATGTTTACAATGTCGTTAAGGCAGCTAAATCAAAGCCAGTTATTTTTATGGGCGATCGAGACGATCATTATACTCAGCAAGCTGGAGATGGCTATGCTGCATTTATTGGTGGTTCAACTGCACAAGCAACTCATGCTATGAATGAATGGTGGGGAAAACAAGGGATGGGAACAATGCCACATGCATTGATTCAAATGTTCCGCGGCGATGTTGTAGCAGCAACAAAAGCTTATCAGGAAATTTTTCCTGATGATGAACTAATGGCCTTAGTTGATTATAATAATGATGTTATAACAGACTCTTTAAAAGTTGCAAAAGAATTTGGAGAAAAACTGTCAACTGTCCGATTAGATACGTCACGTACATTAGTTGATAAGTATTTTTTACGTAATCATCATTTAATGGGAACCTTTGATCCACGTGGTGTTAATCCTGAATTAATCTTTGCTCTACGTCATGCTTTAGATGAAGCGGGACATGACTATGTAAAAATTGTTGTTAGTGGTGGTTTCACTGAAGATCGTATTGAGGAATTTGAAAAAAGGAATGTACCTGTCGATATGTATGGTGTAGGAGGTAGCCTCCTAAAGATTAGTATTGGATTTACAGGTGATAATGTATTGTTAAATGGGACACATTCAGCGAAAGAAGGCAGAAGACATCGTCCAAATGACCGTTTAGAGCGTGTGTATTTTGAAGGTTAAAAAGGTTTTCACAAACACATTTATTTGATATAATGATTTGGATGTATTCAACAAGACTTTTGGAGGTTAGTGATGACTACGTATCACTTTATAGGAATTAAAGGAACAGGTATGAGTGCAATGGCACAAATTGTTGCTGATTCAGGAGCAACAGTACAAGGTTCTGATGTAGAAAAGTTTTTCTTTACGCAAATTGAACTTGAAAAAAGAAATATTCCCATTTATCCGTTTAATCGTGACAATATAAAACCAGAATATAAAGTTATCGTTGGGAATGCTTTTCCAGACGATCATGAAGAAGTTTTACGAGCGAAAGAATTAGGCTGTACCATTTATCGCTACCATCAATTTTTAGGGGAATGGATTAATCAGTTTACAAGTGTTGCTATTACTGGGTCACATGGTAAGACATCGACAACGGGATTATTAGCACAAACATTAGCTGAATCAATGCCCCTATCATACTTAATTGGTGATGGTTCAGGCATTGGGATGAATGAGAGTGACTACTTTGTTTTTGAGGCATGTGAATATAAGCGTCATTTTTTATCGTATCAACCTGACTATGCGATTATAACGAATATTGATTTTGATCATCCAGATTACTTTAAAGATCTTGATGATGTATTTGATGCATTCCAACAATTAACAAATCAAGTGAAAAAAGGCATTATCGCTTGTGGTGAAGATGAACAATTACAAAAACTACAAGCAAATGTACCGATTATTTATTATGGATTTGCAGCAAGTAATGATTTTCAAGCAGATAATATAAAAGAAACAGATGAAGGAACAACATTTGATGTATTTGTACGTAATACTTACTATGATACATTTACGATTCCGCAATATGGCAACCATCATATTTTAAATGCATTAGCTGTTATTGCATTTTGTCACTATGAAAATTTAAGCAAAGATGTTATTCATCAAATTAGTTTATTCTCAGGTGTAAAACGACGCTTTTCTGAAAAGGTATTTCATGACCAAATATTAATTGATGACTATGCTCATCATCCAATTGAAATAAAAGCAACAATTGAATCGGCTCGAAAGAAGTATAAAAATCGAGAGGTTGTTGCCATATTTCAACCACACACCTTTTCGCGAACAGCAACTTTCTTAGATGAATTTGCTGAAAGTTTACGTGATGCAGATAAAGTTTATATTTGTGACATCTTTGCATCAGCACGAGAATCTCAAGGTGATTTAACAGTCGAAGATTTAATAAATAGAGTGCCAGGTGCAACTTTATTAACCCTTGATTCTGTGGCAACTTTGAATCAATATAAAGACGGTGTTTTAGTCTTTATGGGTGCTGGTGATATTCAAAAATTTCAACAAGCGTATGAAGAAACAGTTCAATAATGATAGAGCCGTGTAGAATTACTCTGCATGGTTCTTTTCTTATAGAATGATTATTTGATTATGTGACAAAATTGTGTTAATTTTTAAGTAGGTTAAATATGTGACAATATCACCATTTTGCGAATAATTGTCGTTTGAAATTGTTTGTAACGGGTATAATTATACTTGTGTAATATTTATATCCATTTACAGAATATTATAAAGAGAACAAAGGAGATGAAGCAACATGTATATTGCAATAGGCATTGCAGTACTTATTGTAGCAGTAGCGTTCTTTATCATCGCTATTTATTTAGCAAAGACGTTGAAGTCAACTGAACGTACTTTAAACAATCTAGCTGATACAATAAAAAGTGTAGATCAACAGTTAGAGGGTATTACGACGGAGACAACATTACTGTTACAAAAAACAAACGATTTAGCTGAAGATGTAAATGATAAAACTGAAAAGTTAAATGGATTGTTCGAAGGAATTGGTGTGATCGGCGATTCATTTAGTAATATTACACAATCAGTTCAAAAGTTATCAACAAACATATCACGTACAGCTGATGCTGAAGTTGATAATGCAACAGAGGCTGTTAAATGGGGTACAGCGATTTTAAATATTTGGAAAAACCGAAAATAATAAATGTATAGGAGAAATGCAAAATGAGTGAATATAACAACAGTGGTAAAGACTTTCTATTAGGGGCTATTATTGGGAGTGCAGTAGGTGCGACAGTTGCATTACTATTAGCACCTAAGTCAGGGCGCGAACTACGCCAAGACATTAACGTTGGAACAAAACAAGCTTTAGAAAGAGCAGATGAATGGAAAGATGTGGCTCAAGAAAAGACAGTTATTTATACGGAGAAAGCAAAAGAGTTAGGATCAGACTGGAAAGAAAAAGGTACGGAGTTTACGAAGCAGGCAGTAGATTCGACAGTTCAATTTTCTAAAGATGTATCTGACAAAACAAAAACATTTGCGACAGATGTTGCAGATAAAACAAAAGCAACAACTAAAGACATCGTAGATAAAACAAAAGAAACAGCTGAAACAGTAAAAACAAAAGCATCGGACTTAAAAGAGGATGCTAAAGAAATTGCTGAAGACGTGAAAGAGAAGTCTGAAGAAGTTGTAGAAGATGTAAAAGATAAATCAAAAGATGTTGCAAAAGAAGTTGAAGAAAAAGTAGAAGAAACAAAAGAAAAATAAGATAAATGACAAAACACCTTTATGACAGATGACATAGAGGTGTTTTTTTACATTAAACATAAGTGTTACAACAATTGTTTAAAAATTCACGGCATTCTAAATAATATGTATAAACAAGTGACAAATGATTTTTATTCCGTTATAATTGGGACAATCGATTGGAAAAGAAAGGGAGAAAGAGTATACATGAGTAATGGGAATATTGAACAATTAAGAGATGAATTAGATGAAATTAACCTACAATTATTAGAGGTTATTAATAAACGTGCTAATATTGTAAAGGAAATTGGTGAATTGAAAGGGAAGCAGAGTAAACATCAGCATTTTGACCCTGTACGTGAACGAGATATGTTAAATCATATTATCGAACATAATGATGGACCATTTACAAATGCGACAGTGGAACATATTTTCAAAGAAATATTTAAAGCAGGTCTTGAAATCCAAAAAGATGATTCGAAAAAAGTATTGCTCGTATCACGTGAACAAAAAGAAGCGGATACAGTTATTGATATTAACGGTGCAGAGGTTGGAGGCGGCGATGTCCAATTTATTTTTGGACCATGTGCTGTTGAAAGCTATGAGCAGGTGGCAGCTGTCGCTAAATCAGTTAAAGAAAAAGGATTGAAAATGTTACGTGGAGGAGCTTATAAACCACGTACATCACCATACGACTTCCAAGGGTTAGGATTAGAAGGATTAAAGATTTTAAAGCAAGTAGCGGATGAATATGACTTGGCTGTCGTAAGTGAAATTGTGAATCCAGCTGACATTGAAGAAGCACAAGATTATATTGATGTCATCCAAATTGGTGCCCGTAATATGCAAAACTTTGAACTACTTAAAAAAGCAGGAGAAGCAAAAAAACCAGTTATTTTAAAGCGTGGTTTGTCAGCGACAATATCAGAGTTTATTAATGCAGCAGAATATATTATTTCACGTGGCAATAACGATATTATCTTATGTGAGCGTGGTATTCGTACATATGAGACGGCAACACGAAATACTTTAGATATTTCAGCCGTTCCGGTATTAAAGCAAGAAACTCACTTACCAATTATGGTTGATGTCACGCACTCTACAGGACGTCGTGACTTGTTGCTACCAGCTGCAAAAGCTGCAGTAGCAATCGGAGCAGATATCGTTATGGCTGAAGTTCATCCAGACCCTGCAGTAGCCTTATCAGATTCGCAACAACAAATGGATATTCCAACATTCGATAAGTTTTATGACGAGATTACAACTTTCGCTAATAAAACAAAGTAATGCTTATCAAAGGTTTCAAACAAATTCATTTGTTTGAAACCTTTTTGTTTGTGGAATAGTGTGTATAACTGTACAATTTGTATTAGAAAAGAAACCGTTTAACTTTTGAGTTTTTTTAAAAGCTAGCGTACTATTATTAATAATGAATATGTAGATGGAGGAGAAAAAAATGAGTGTAACAATTTATGATGTTGCTCGTGAAGCGAATGTTTCAATGGCAACGGTATCACGCGTAGTAAATGGTAATCCGAACGTTAAACCAACGACACGAAAAAAAGTATTAGATACGATTGATCGTTTAGGATATCGTCCAAATGCAGTTGCACGTGGGCTTGCGAGTAAAAAGACGACGACAGTTGGAGCGATAATTCCTGATATATCAAGTATCTTTTTCTCTGAATTAGCACGTGGAATAGAAGATATTGCAACAATGTATAAATATAATGTTATTTTAAGTAACTCAGATCAAAACAAGGATAAAGAACTACACTTAATTGACACAATGTTAGAAAAGCAAGTGGATGGCATTGTTTTTATGGGTGGCGAAATAACAGAAGAACATATTAGACAATTTAAAACAGCCAACGTACCGGTTGTATTAGCTGCGACGGAAGAATCTACAAACGCCTTACCGTCCGTTAATATTGACTATCACCAAGCTGCTTATGAAGTTGTTGAGTATTTAATTGAGAATGATAAAACCCAACCAGCACTCATTTCAGGAGATGAACATGTCCAAGGTAATGGACGCAAACATGAAGGATATGAGCAAGCTTTAAAAGATGCCCATATTGAGATCAATGAAGACTTCGTCATTATTGATGAGGAATGTACATACAATGGTGGAATTGCTGCGGCACAACGTTTACTCAAACAAGGAAACTATCCGCGTAAAGTGTTTGTGACAACAGACGAGATGGCGGTAGGGGTCATCCATGGCATTCAAGATGAAGGCTTAAAAGTTCCGGAAGACATTGAAGTCTTTGGCTTTAACAATACGAGAGTAGCCATGATGGTACGTCCAACATTGTCAACAGTTGTACAACCAATGTATGATATTGGGGCAGTTGCTATGCGGTTATTAACAAAGTATATGAATAAGGAAGAAGTTGATGAGGCAAATGTTATTTTGCCACATCGCTTAGAAACAAGAGATTCTACGAAATAATAATAAAGCGAGAGCCTTCACGATAGATTGTGAAGGCTCTTTATTTTATGAAAATAAAACTCCCATCCTACTTTTATGTAGAATGGGAGTTTTGAGATGAGTGATTATTCGTTAGATTCATTTTCATTGTTGCTGTTCTGATCTGTGTCGTTTTCCTCTGCCTCATCTTTGTCTTTCTCTTTCTCTTTCTCGTTGTCTTTCTCTTTGTCTTTATCTTTGCCCTTATCCTTATCTTTGTCTTTATCCTTGTCCTTGTCTTTCTCTTTCTCTTTGTCTTTATCTTTTTCTTTATCTTCTACAACGATGTTTTTAGAAGGTTTAGATTCTTCACCATTATAATTAACTGCTCGGATTTGATAAACACCAGGATCTTTAGGAATTGTAAAGTTTGTTTTACGAGTATGATCAATCTTTTTAAATTTCTTCCCTTTTTCAGTTGCATGATAGATACGATAACCAATAATCATTTCTCCCTCTTTATGGTTCCATGATATATTGCGACCATCAACAGACAGAGAAGAAGGAGCGCTTGGCGTACCGATGTTTTCAATATCATCATCAACTGTTCCTACCGATTTTCCATCAAAACTAATTTTCTCCCATTTATCTTGATTCTTTCTAGGAATTAATGACTTTAAGTTACTTAGTTTATCATAACCTTTCCGTTTTAAGAAGTCAGGGTTAAGGACATAGCCACCTCGTTCACTTGATAGGAACTCTGAAGGTGTCTTTGGTCCGGCAACAATGTTTGTCCCATCGACACTGACTAATTGCATGTCTCCACCAATTAAACTGTCATCTTCTTTCGTAGGGACGTATCTTGAGTCAAAAATATCACTTTGAACAAGTCCAAGTTTTGAACATAAGTCACTAGGCAATAAGCCTGAAATTGAACAAAAACTACGGCTCACAATGCCATCAGGTTGTTTTAATTTCTCATTAGGTGTAATTAATTCCGAATCAACTTCAGCAAGTGCGTTGACTACATCAGCCCACAATTTAATATTTCGTTGTGAATATGAGAGTGAACACCCTTCACAGTAGACAGAAGCTTGGGTCTTATAGCCAATCCATGATGTCATTGTCACATTTGGATTCATCCCAACAAACCAAGCATCATAGAAATCATTTGATGTTCCTGTTTTAGCAGCCCAGTCAACACTATTATTGTGTAATTGTGATGTTAAAAAACCTCCTGTTCCACTTGAGATGACATCACGCATGATATCATATGTTAGATAGGCAGCTTGCTGAGAAAAGACTTCAACTGGCTCAGCTTCATGTTCGTAAATTGTTTCGCCATCTTTTGTTTCAATTTTTTCTATAATATAAGCTGGCATAAACTGGCCATCATTGGCAAAGGTTGCAAATGCATTGGCGTTATCTAGGACAGTCATATCATTTGTTCCAATTGACAAGGAATCAGTAGCTCTTTCTTCCGATGTTAATGGAATATCCATTTTATCTAAATAGTTTTTCGGAATATCTTGGTCTTTAATTTGATGATAAAGTTCAGCTGTTGATGCATTATATGACTTCGTCAATGCTTCTCTTGCGGTAATTAATCCATAAAAGACACCTTTAGAATAGTTTTGCGGGTGCCAACCAGGTAATTCATCTGAGTCCAAAACAATGGATCCCGGTTGAATAATACCTAAATCAATTCCAGGTCCATAAACAGATAGAGGTTTCATTGTACTACCAACTGAACGTTTTGTATCAAAAGCATAGTTTAATTGATTAGTTAAACTGTTATCACGTCCAGGACTAAAGGCTAATATTTTACCTGTTTTATTTTCCATTAAAACAATTCCATTTTCTTCTTGTTCAGTCATTTGAATTGTTTCGCCATCGACAGTTTCTTGAAAAGAACGGTCAGGTCCAAAATAATTATAATTTTTAACGACTTTTTCTATTGTGTCATACATATCTTTATCGATTGTAGAATGAATTTCATAGCCATTCATACTTAGAGCACGACTAGCCAATGTATCATATTGTTCATATAGAGCTTCATCAGATTCTAAATCTTCAGCTGTAAAGTCATCCTCTTCGGCAAATTGTTCTCTTAAAATTTTTCTTGCTTGCTTTTCCACTTCAAAAACAATAGCAGGGTATTTTTCTGCTGGTGATTCTTTTTTATCTGTAAAGTCTGCGACAATATCATACTCTAAAGCTTCGCTGTACTCTTCTTTTGTGATAAATTCATTTTGATACATTCTTTTTAAAACAGTCTTCATTCGGTTGATACCAGGCTCTAAACCTTCTTCACCTTTTAATTCACCTTTTTGAGTAAAAGGAGTGAAGGCATAAGGGTTTTGTGGTAAACCGGATAAATAAGCAGATTGTGCTAAATTTAATTCAGAAGCATCTTTACCAAAAACCCCTTTGGCAGCTGTTTGAATACCAGCAATGTTTCGACCAGATGAGTTACGACCGTAAGGAATAATGTTTAAATAAGCTTCTAAAATTTCATCTTTTTCAAAAAAGTTTTCGAGTCGCATAGCTAACAAAATTTCTTTTGCTTTTCGGTCGAAAGATACTTCATTTGTTAATATTTGGTTTTTAATAATTTGTTGAGTTAAAGTACTACCACCTGTTTGTACACTTGCATTGGTGAACTCTTGTAAGGTAGCGCGGACAATCGCTTTAGGAACGATTCCGTTATGTTCATAAAACTCTTGGTCTTCTGTTGCAATTACCGCTTCGACGATAAAGTCAGAAACATTTTCTAAGTCAACCTCTTCACGGTAGAGCTCTGAACGGACTTCACCAATTAATTTATTGTTAGCAAAATACATTTGTGATGTTTCTTCGTAATTGTATATATCTTTTCGCATTTCTTCGTATTCTCGAATAGGCTCATCTTTAACGAGTGATGCAAAATAGCCAGCACCAACGCCAACACCGAATAAGCCAATCATAACGGCTATAATAGCGAAAAATAATAACAAGTTAGCAATAACATCATAAGTAATTCGCGATGCACTTTGAATAACTCCTTTGTCCCAAAATGCACGTAATTTTGTTATGAATTGTTTCACTTGTTTCCCTCCTATAAACCTAGCTACTAATTATATCATAAACTTGTAGAATTTTGTCTATAAAATAAATGTTTCATATAAAATAATTATATCATTTAATTGTATTTTATTAGTAATGTTTTACAAACTTGTCGAATTGTTTTAAGTTATGTTATAATCGTTTTTGTAATATAATATTTGTTGTATGCTAAGAAAGATTGCAGTAATTAGCAAATGGAAGCATAAAGAGAGTTAGCGGTAGGTGGAAGCTAACCTTCATTGTTAATGAATTACGGTCTGGAGCATTCTTATTTACTTAGAAGGTAGATAAGCGGTGATCATCATCGATATAAACGGAATGAGAGACAAAAACAGTTCGTTTTTGTAACTAGGGTGGTACCGCGAGGATAAGCTTCGTCCCTTTTAGGGATGGGGCTTTTTTTATTTTGTTTAAAATGAATGGAGGAAAACAATGGATATTTTACAAGATTTAAATGAGCGTGGTTTAGTTCATCAAACGACCGATTGGGAAGGGTTAGAAAAGCATTTAGCAGAAAATGAAGTAACCTTATATTGTGGCTTTGACCCAACGGCTGATAGTTTACATATTGGTCATTTATTACCTGTTACGATTTTAAAAAGATTTCAGTTAGCAGGTCATAAGCCAATTGCCCTTATCGGTGGCGGGACTGGTTTGATAGGTGATCCAAGTGGGCGTAATACAGAACGTTCTTTAAATACGGTAGAAACAGTAGGCTACTTTGCATCTAGCTTACGTGATCAACTTGCAACGATGTTAAACTTCGATGAAGGATCGAATGCTGCACGTGCACGTAATAATCATGACTGGTTAGCAAACTTAACTTTTATTGAGTTTTTAAGAGATGTAGGAAAACACTTTACTGTGAATTACATGCTAGCAAAAGATGCAGTTTCATCACGTATCGAAGATGGGATTTCATACACAGAGTTTAGCTACATGCTTATGCAATCATATGATTACATGAAACTATATGAAGAAGAAGGGTGTACACTTCAAATTGGTGGAAGTGACCAATGGGGGAATATTACAGCCGGCATGGAATATATTCGCCGTACACGTGAAGATGAAGAAGAGGCAAATGTTTTCGGCTTAACTGTTCCGTTAATTACGAAAGCCGACGGAACAAAATTTGGTAAAACAGCAGGTGGAGCGATTTGGCTTGATCCAGAAAAAACGAGCCCATATGAATTTTACCAGTTTTGGTACAATACAGACGATCGTGATGTGATTAAGTTCATTAACTACTTCACATTTTTAGAGCAGGCAGAAATTGCTGAATTAGAAGTAGCGACGGAAGAAAATCCGGGAGCACGCCAAGCTCAAAAACGTTTAGCAGAGGAAATGACGACATTTGTTCACGGAAAAGAAGCATTAGAACAAGCAATTAAAATATCTGAAGCTTTATTTAGCGGTGATGTGAAACAATTAACAAAAGAAGAAATTGAACAAGGCTTCAAGGACGTTCCAAATAGTACCGTGTCAGCTCAAGAAATGAATTTAGTTGACTTACTCGTTGAAACAAAAATTTCACCATCAAAGCGTCAAGCTCGTGAAGATATTACGAACGGAGCTATTTATTTAAATGGTGAGCGTAATCAAGATTTACAACACCTTGTAACAAATGAAGACCTTTTAGAAGATACATTTTTAATTGTACGTCGTGGCCGCCGTAAATACTTTTTAATTCATTTTGAATAAAGGCAAAGGACAATCGTAATATATTTATGATTGTCCTTTGTTTTTTGATTGTGCCCAATGTCCGCCAATTTTTTGACTGCGCTCTAAAGTAATTCCTGCATCTGTGTAACTCGAAGCACGTAAGATAGCCCTTGTTCCGTATCGCTTTCGAATGGCATCCATAACGAGTCCAATTTCTTTTTGCTTTGAACGCTCAGTAAATAAATCCAACTGCATATGCCCATCATCAACTAAATTGGTTAATGTGACATAGACACGTCGAATATAGCTTTTTCCATCATAATACTCATAAAAAAGTTGCATACAAACATCAAACATATCAAGCGTTATATTGGTCGGAATCGGGATCGAACGTGACCGATGAAAGCCCCCACTAACCTCACTACTATACCCAATACCTAAATGAATCGTTCGCCCAACCTTTCTAGCATTACGGGCTCGCCGACAAGCTTCTTCACATAATTCCAAAATACAAACATGTGCATCATCTGCTGTATAATCACGTAACAAAGAAATACCATGACCAAAGCTATCCTGCTCAACTTTAATAAAGTCACCGAAAACTGGACTTAAATCAATCCCCCAAGCATGATAATAAAGTTGCTCCCCCATCACCCCGAAATGTTTTTTTAAGATGTCTTTAGAAAAAAGAGCTAAGTCACCAAGGTTAGTAATGCCTAGTCGATGTAGATGATTGGTCAGACGTTTACCAATTCCCCAGATCTCGTTAACAGGGATAGGCCACAACATGTCTTTGACATCTTCGTATCTACATTCAGCAATACCATTTTTTGCTTTTTTTGCATGGATATCGAGGGTTACTTTAGCAAGAAACTTATTATCCCCAATGCCAATAGCACTTGTAATACCAAAACGATTTAAAATTTTATGTTGAATTTTTTGGGCAATGATCTCATAAGGGCCAAACAACCTTTCTAAGCCATCAACTGTAATCCAAATTTCATCAATTGAATAAGGGTGAATAGCTTCTTGTGGGGCAAACTCATTAAGTAACTTAACAATTTGCACAGAAACATGTAAATAATCAGCCATATTAGCTGGAACGATATGAATGTTTGGATCTTTAGGTAATTCAAAGAAACGACTGACATTTTTCAGACCGTGTTTCTTCTTTAGAGCAGGAGAGGTCGCTAGAATAATACTACCAGGCCGTGTGATATCACCAACAACAGCAAGTAATGTAGTCATCGGATCGAGCCCTAGCCTAACAGCTTCAACGCTTGCATAAAATGAGCGCATATCAATGCATAAGACATTGTGGCGTGGATACGCACGATAGTCCATAAGAATACCTCCTACAAAAAGAGAACATACGTTCTAGTTTATTTATACCATAAAATTAAAATAAAACAAAACAGAACATTTGTTCTTGCCTTCTAAAAAGATATCATGTATAATGAGAACAAATGTTCTTACAGGAGGTTATTCACATGCAAGTACAAGATAGAGGAACAAAGAAGTGGGTATCATTAATGCTACCGGAGCATGTTGATATGTTAAAAGAAGTATTCATTGATTATAAAAAGAAACCAGTCTTAGATATGCAAGAAATGGAACGGATTGACACAATATTAAAATGGGCTTTAGATACAAATGAGGAAATTGAAATAACTTATTTTGATGGCGGATTTTTCAAAAAACATCGTGGAAGACTAAAGCAAATTGATCAATGGAAAGGTTATATTATTCTTTTTCAAGCAGGCGGGCTTCGTATATCATTAGACGATATTATTGATATAGAAAAAGGAATACAAAATTAAAAAAAGCGAACGTCATCTGACGCTCGCTCCATAAAATTTATTGAAGGTGTTTAATTAATATGTTACAAAACTTCTCTAAATATTGTTTATCGACATCATCGAATCGATCTAAAGAAGGGCTATCAATATCTAAGACGCCGTAGACATCATTGTTGATAACAAGTGGTATAACGATTTCAGAGTTACTAGCACTGTCACAAGCGATATGGCCTGGAAACTCATGTACATTTGGAACGACTTGTGTCAATCTTGTTTCTGCAGCTGTCCCACATACGCCTTTACCAAATGGGATGCGAATACAAGCAGGTAGACCTTGAAAAGGACCTAAAACTAATTCATTGTTTGCCTGTTTGTTTTCATCTGTTAAATAAAACCCCACCCAATTAATATCATTTAAAAAATGATTCAATAAAGCAGCAGCATTTGATAAATTAGCGATCTGATTACTTTCACCTTCTAACAAAATATCTAATTGTTTAATAACGAGCTCATAATCCTTTTCTCGACTTCCACTATACTGAATTGTTTCAAACATTTTATGATTCCACCTTATTTGAAGTAATGTCATTTCCATTATACGCAAAAGAAATGAAAATAGACAATAAACATTATTGACATAAAAGCATAAAAGATGACGAATCTACCGTCCTCCCGTATCATTACAGATGAAATGATAGATAGACTAGAGGTGGATAAATGGGTGTAAAGAAAGGAATTCAATTTTTACCAATTGCTTTGTTTTCAAGTGTGATGGGATTAGCAAGCTTGACAATTGCTTATTTAAGACTAGAGACGATAAATGGTATGAATCATTATTTATCTATACTAATGACTCTATTTGTCACACTGATTTTTTTATTACAAGCTTATGTTGTCATTTATCGAATGATTTATCATCGTCACAGTATTATAGAGGATTTGAATCATCCGGTGAAAATGAATTTTTATGGCACGATATCGATTAGTTTGTTTTTATTAGCCGTATTATACTATGATTGGCATGATTTATTGTCTTATAGTGTTTGGTTAATTGGGGCCATTATTCAAATTGGTTTAACATTACGCTTATTAACCATCCTATTTTGGGAAAAGACATTTACGATTGAACAGTTTAATCCGACTTGGTTTATTCCGATTGTTGGAAACATAGTAGCTCCTCTTTCAGGCAGTTTACATGTTGATCCACTTATTAATGCCTTCTTCTTTAGTATTGGCATTGTATTTACTTTTGTTTATTTAGTCATATTCACTTACCGTATGATTTTTATTGGGAACTTACCAATGATGTTAACCCCAACATTATTTATTGTCATTGCCCCACTGAGTGTTGGTGTTGTCGCATATTTTAATATAACGAATGAGATGGGTATATTTATTTATATACTATATGGATTAGCAACATATTTGTTGCTGCTTTATATTTATCAATGCAGACGCTTTTTTACGATTCCATTTACGATTAGTTGGTGGGCTTATTTATTTCCGTTAGCAGCTTATTTAAATGCCACTATTTTACTATCTGTTCCAATTGGTACATTATATATTCGAATATGGATGGTTAGTCTTTTGATTATAATTACAGGATTGGCCTTATATTTAACGATAAAGACGCTTAAATTATTGATTAAAGGAAAGTTATTTCTAGCACAAAAATAGCATTGCCGAGGCAATGCTATTTTTTTACTTCCAATAATTATTAGCAGCTGAGATTGTTTGAAAATGAATTGCAATCACTTGTGAAGCTAAGGTTAAGCTATCGGCATCATTTGCATAAATAGGACGTAGCTTTTCTCTAACTTCACTAGAAGGTTGAGTAAAAGCAACTCCTTTTCGTGCAAGTGTAATAGCTAGTTCAAATCCTTCTTCTGGCGTATTTGTAATTAAACTAGGTAACCATTCAGACATTCAATCGCCTCCTTATATGTATATATTCACTATATAAGAAAAGTGTGTCATAATATGTGATATAGGTCACTAAGTTGTGTTGTTTGACGAATAACTTCTTGTATTGTATAATTATCTCGAATCCGAGATATTGGAGGTGGATTATATGGCAAGCTTAGATGAAAAATTGTCATTGAAGCTATTTGTTGTGATGAATAAATCGCTTGGTTCAGTTAAAAAACGTGTACAACAAGAAATTAAAACATTAGGATTAAATCCAACGGAGTTTGCTGTTTTAGAATTACTTTACAATAAAGGAAATCATACGATTCAAAAAATTGGCGAAAAAGTATTAATTGCAAGCAGTAGTATTACTTATGTGGTAGATAAACTTGAAGGAAAAGGCTATGTTAAACGAGAGCCATGTCCAAAAGATAGACGGATCACATATGCGGTGATTACAGATGAAGGCCAACAATTAATGGATGATATATTTCCAAAGCATCGTAAGGACTTAAGTAATATTTATTCAGGTTTAACAGAACAAGAAAAAGAAACGGCGATAGAACTCTTAAAAAAGTTAGGTTATCATGCTGAAGAGGCATAATAACCTCTTATTTTGAGCATATATCTCGAATTCGAACTATTTGTTTAGTAAGATATATTTTAAGTTTATGATAGAGCATCATACATAAGGAGGGAAATCCATTGTTAAACATAGATCCAAATGATCAAACAGAAAGAGAAAATTATAAGTTGATGACCGGAACGATCATTCCTAGACCGATTGCATTTGTTACATCAGTAAATAATGAAGGTGTCATTAATGGAGCACCATTTAGCTATTTTAATATTGTGACGGCAGACCCACCGATGATATCACTATCTATTCAAAGAAAAGATGGACAACAGAAAGATACGGTAGATAACATTCTACAAACAAAGGAATTTGTTATTCATATTGTGGATGAGCATAATGTTGAAGAAATTAATAAGTCAGCAGCTAACTTAGCTCGTGAAGAAAGTGAATTAGACAAAATGAATGTCCAAGTCGTTAATAGTAAGGCCGTAAAGGTACCGGGAATAAAAGAGGCCAAAGTACGTTTCGAATGTCAATTGGAAAAACATATTCCATTAGGAGACAAGGAAGTCACAACAGATTTAATCATCGGACGTATATTGCAGTATCATATTGATCCATCTATTTATGCAGACGACGGAAAAATAAAGATGGATCAATTAAAAGCAGTCAGTCGTCTAGCAGGGAATAATTATGCAAAAGTAGGCGAACATTTTACCCTTGTTCGTCCACAATAAAAGGAGGAAATAAAATGAAATACATTTATAAAGAACCAAAGAACGGTAGTGAAAAAACAATATTACTCTTGCACGGAACTGGTGGCACAGAGCAAGACTTATTACCATTAGCAGAAATTGTTGATCCAAATGCAGCTGTACTAAGTGTACGTGGAAATGTTTCAGAAAATGGAATGCCACGCTTCTTTAAACGCTTAGCAGCAGGTGTTTTTGATGAAGAAGATTTAATTTTACGTACAGAGGAATTGTATAACTTCTTAGATGAAGCAGCACAAGAGCATGGGTTTGATCGTAAACAGGTAACGGCAATCGGTTATTCAAACGGTGCAAATATTGCGGCAAGTTTATTATTCCATTATGAAAATGCACTAGAGGGAGCTGTTTTGCATCATCCGATGGTCCCAAGACGTAGGATTGAGTTGCCATCTTTAAATACAAAAGTATTTATTGCAGCAGGGAAAAATGACCCGATGTGTTCACCAGAAGAAGCTGAAGAATTAGATCATTTATTAGCAAGTGCTGGTGCGGATGTAACAACTTATTGGGAGAATAATGGACATCAACTGACTCAAACAGAAGTCATGCAAGCAAAAAAATGGTATGAAGAAGTAGTAAAGTAGTATAGTAAAAGATGTTGTAAAAAAAGAAAAAGGGGTTATCACATATGTCAAAAGTAAAATTAGCAGTTGTTTTTTATAGTAAGAATGGAGCTAACTTACAATTAGCAAAATGGGCTGAAGAAAGTGCTCAAGAAGCAGGAGCAGAAGTACGCATTGTACAAGCTACTGAACTAGCACCACAATCAATCATTGAAACAGATGAGGGCTGGATGAAAACACGTGAAGCAATGAAAGATATTCCAGAAGCAACATCAGATGATTTGGATTGGGCAGATGCCATTGTATTTAGTGTCCCAACACGTTTTGGAAATATGCCATCTCAAATGAAGCAATTTTTAGATATTCAAGGTGGTCTATGGGCCCAAGGAAAAACAGTGAATAAAGTTGTAACAGCAATGGCAACAGCAGGTAATCCACATGGCGGACAAGAAGCTACAATACTTTCATTATACACAGCTATGATGCATTGGGGTGCGATTGTTGTAGCACCAGGCTATACAGATGACTCAGCTTATCTTGCAGGCGGTAATCCATATGGAACAAGTGCAACGGTTGATCAAGAAGGTCAAATCGTTGATAATGTGGAAGCAGCAGTTAAACACCAAGTAAAACGTGCAATTGAAGTTGCAGCAAAAGTAAATTAATAAATATGTTCACAGGTTATTCAAAAAAGAATTTTTTTGAATAACCTGTTGTTTTTTTAACTAGGCGAAATAAACTTCTTTATGTATAATGTTCTAATGGTAAACATACAGTTAAAGATAAAGAAAGAGTAGGTGAGACGATATGAGTAAGAACATGACGTTAACTATTTTATTAACAAATATATTTATTGCTTTTTTAGGTATTGGGCTCGTTATTCCGGTATTACCAACGATTATGAACGAACTACATTTATCTGGAGCAATGGTGGGGAATTTAGTTGCGGCTTTTGCAATTGTTCAACTGATCGTCTCACCGATTGCCGGACGATGGGTCGATCAATTTGGGCGAAAGCGAATGATTGTTATTGGCCTCATCATTTTTAGTTTTTCAGAATTGCTGTTTGGATTAGGAATGACAGTAAATGTGCTTTTTATTTCTAGAATGTTAGGTGGTGTGAGTGCGGCCTTTATTATGCCTGCTGTAACTGCTTTTATTGCCGATATTACAACAGTTGAAACGCGCTCTAAATCGATGGGATATATGTCAGCAGCTATAAGTACTGGCTTTATTGTTGGACCAGGAGTTGGTGGCTTTCTCGCTGAAATTGGGACAAGGCTTCCTTTCTTTGCAGCGGCAACGGTAGCAATGATATCAGCTATTGCGTCTTTACTTCTCTTACAAGAACCAAAACGACAAAAAGCAGCCATGGTTCAAGAGAAGCATAATGGTTTAAAACGGACCTTTAATCCATTATATGTATATGCATTTGCCATTATCTTTATTTCGTCGTTTGGACTTGCAGCCTTTGATTCATTATTTAGTTTATTTGTCGATCGTAAATTTGGTTTTACACCGAAAGATATCGCCATTATTATTACAGGTGGTGCCATTGTTGGTGCTATCTCTCAAGTTATTTTATTTGATGGTTTAACACGTTTTTTAGGAGAAATTAAGTTAATCCGTTATTGTTTTATTGTGTCAGGAATATTAGTGTTTGTTACGACACAAGTTAATACGTATGCAGGTATTTTAATTGCTACGATTTTTGTATTTGTAGGATTCGATTTAATGCGTCCAGCTTTTACAGGGTATTTATCAAAGGTAGCTGGTAACGAGCAAGGCTTTGTCAGTGGAATGAACTCGATGTTTACAAGTGTAGGGAATGTGTTTGGCCCAATGGTCGGTGGTTTTTTATTCGATATTCATTTTGATTATCCATTCTACTTTGCAGCTATTGCAATGGTGATTGGTATTGTCATTACTCTTTTTTGGAAAAAGCCACAAGCAAGTGAATTACCGCCAACCGTATAAAAGAGAAAGCATCGTCAAAAATGGCGATGCTTTTTTTATAAACATTTAAATGATATTAATAGTTATATTAAAATGAAGCCTTTATAATATATGATAATAGAAAAAAGGAGGGCGGATATTGAAGAAAGAGTCAGTCATTTATGGTGTATTGCTATGCTTTATATTAACCATTGGAAGTATTTTTATTGCAGATTTATTAGGGAACATCTTAATCAAGTTAAATGTTGTTCCACCAAACAGTGCAAGTCCAATATCAGGTATCTTTATTGCAATTATTATTGGGATCATTATCCGCAATACAATCGGTTTACACGACATATTTATGCCGGGGATAACGTTTTCATTGAAGTTTATTTTGCGGGCAGGGATTGTCTTGCTCGGTTTACGGCTTAGTTTAATGGAAGCAGTGAAGTTAGGTGCCTGGGGATTGCCAATTATTGTGATTTGTATATTAGTTGGCTTATTGGTCGCCTTATACTTTACGAAAAAACTAAATATTTCAAAAAAACTCGGCACATTAATTGCAGGTGGAACAGGAATTTGTGGTGTAACAGCTATCATGGTCTTATCACCTGTTATTAAAGCCAAAGATGATGAAGTATCTTATGCCGTAGCAAATATTACTGTGTTTGGCCTGATAGGCATGTTATTTTATCCATATTTAGGTCATTTTTTATTTGCTGGAGATCCTGTTAAAATAGGTTTGTTTCTAGGAACGTCAATTCATGATACAGCACAAGTAACAGGAGCTAGTTTAATGTATAGTCAGATGTATCAAATGGATCAAGTAGTAGATATTGCGACAGTAACAAAATTAACACGTAATTTATTTATTATTGTTATTATTCCACTTATTTCTTATTTGTTTTATAAACAAGATGTCAGTAAAGAAGTTGTTACAAAACCTAAATGGTATATTTTCATTCCTCTTTTTGTACTTGGATTTATTGTTATGACGATCATTCGCACGATTGGGGACATGACAGAAAGTGCGTCTGGAAAGGCTTATCAATTATTTTCACCGGAAGTGTGGGAAGGTATCTATTCAATAGGAAGTTCAATTGGGTCAACTTATTTCCTAGGAATTGCTATGGCAGCAGTCGGACTATCAACGAATTTGAAAATGTTCAAAGGTCTTGGTATGAAACCTTTTTATATTGGATTAATAACGGCATTAACAGTAGGTATCGTTAGTGCTTTACTCGTATCCTTGTTTGGACAATTTATAACCATATAAAAGTCGTATGAGAAAATTCATACGACTTTTTTCATGAAAAAATAATATGTTAGAAGAGACAGGATGGCACAAGATAAAATGACAATGGCTAACGGTTCTGCTGCGTATTCACCTTTTATACCAACGAGTGGTGAAACAAGTGCACCACCACCAAAGGGTAAAATACCAAGAAAGGCAGATGCACTTCCTGCAACTTCCCCGCGGCGTTCTAAACCAATCGAAAAGGCAGCTGTATTGACAATACCTACACTAGAAACAACTAAGAAAAGAGCAAGTAGAACAATAGCTAAGTGAAATTGAAAATAAATGGCACTTATAAATAAGAGACTACCTGTAAAAGATATTCCCATTCCAACCTTCATTAATAAGGTTTCATGAAAGCGCATAGCTAATTTACCCGTTAATTGAGCAGCAATAATAATTCCTAGACCATTCATGGCGAAAATGAATGAAAATTGTTGTGCACTTGCTCCATACACATTTTGTAAGACAAAAGGAGAACCGGCAATGTATGCAAACATAGACATTGAAACAAATGCTTGGGCAAGGGCAATCCCGAAAAAGAAATGATCTTTGATTAATGAGCCAAATGTTTTAAATACAGCAAAAAGATTAGCCTTTGAGCGTTGGTTGCTATGTAATGTTTCAGGTAGCAATAGGAGCACAGCAATAAGCATAGTCAAACCAATGAAAGCTAATATGTAAAAGACAATATGCCATGTAAACCAATTTAATATAAAGCCACCAAAAACAGGAGCTAAAATAGGAGCTGCTCCATTAACAAGAGTGAGTAAGGCAATAAACTTGGTCAATTCTTTTCCACTATACATAGCTCTTGCAGCTGCACGAGCAATCACAATTCCAGCGGCGCCTGTAACACCTTGAATGAAACGTAATAAAATAAAAAATGTTATATTTGGACTGATTGCACATAAAAAAGAAGCGATACTATATAAAAAAAGCGTGAGAAGAAGCGGCTTTTTCGCCCGACAATATCACTCAAAGGACCAAATATGAGTTGGCCAAGTGCAAGACCTAATAAACAGGTAGTAATGCTTAATTGTGCTAAAGAAGCTGTTGTATCAAAGTCTGTTGTAACAATAGGTAAAGCAGGTAAATACATATCCATAGATAAGGGACCAAAAGCGGTTAAAGACCCTAAAATTAAAACCATTAATATAATGGGACGTTTATGATAATGAATTTGATTCAAAAATATTCACTTCCTCAAATATAGTTCGTTTCATATCATACCATGCTTTAAAAAAATATGATAAAAAACAACTTAATAATCATTTTAAATAGTAACTATTTTGACACATTTGAAAATATCCTATATAATAGTACATACATTGACTAAATAGGAGGTATAAAGATGGGGGCAAAATGGATTAAAATCGGGGTATTATATTTCATTATAGGTATTGCAATTGGCTTATTTATGTCTGCAACGATTCAATTACAATGGGGAGCTGCACATGCGCACGTTAACGTTGTAGGTTGGCTTTCGACGGTGTTAATTGGTGTTGTCTATTCTGTTTATCCGAAGGCAGGTAATAGTGCTTTAGGTAAAGCATCATTTTGGTTATACAATATTGGACTACCATTCTTACTCGCTAGTATGTTTATGGTGCAAATCGTAAGTGCACGTCCATTTGCGCATACGTTCACTTTTGCTGGTGGTGCAGTCGTGACTTTAGGTGTTATTTTATTTATTATTAACGTCTATATGAATGTACATGAAGAGGATGCAGTAACAAGACAATAAGATCATAAGAAACTACACAAAATGTGTAGTTTCTTTTTTTAACGGAAAAAATAGGTTACACTAAGATTATAAAATAAAGTGAAAGAGGCTAGAAGATGGAAACAAGTAAAGATAAACAAATTGGTGCGGTTGTATTGGATGTAATTCGCACAGCTAATTTGTTAGAACGTTTAGGAGGTCAGTACGCTTCAAAGGTAGGGCTAGGAAGCGTTCAACAATATATGATTTTGTCCATGCTTGATAAAAGTGACTCACTAACGATGTCAGACTTAAGACAAAATACATTAGTGACTAAACAGGCGATCACTGGATTAATTGAACGGATGAAAAAGCAAGGTTATATTAATACTAAAAAAGATTCGAATGACCGAAGAAGAACAATAGTAGAAATGACTTCTTATGGAAGGGAGTTGTTAGAATCCATCCATCCAAAGCGGATTAAAGGAAATCGGGAAGCATTTAATGTTTTAACAGATGAAGAATTAGGACAACTCCAAGACATATTAAAAAAGTTAGTCGACCATTTAAATTAAAAAAGCCTTTGAAGCAATGCTTCAAAGGCTTTAATATTTCTATTATCTTGAGTAGAACTCTACGATGTACTGTTCGTTAATTTCAGCAGGTAGCTCTGAACGTTCTGGTAAACGTACGAAAGTACCTTCTAATTTATCTGCATCGAAAGTAACATATTCAGGAATGAATGAGTTTGCTTCGATTGCATCTTTAACGATTTCTAAGTTACGTGATCTTTCACGTAAGCCAATTACTTGTGAAGGTGATACGCGGAATGATGGAATATCAACACGCTTACCATCTACAGTAATGTGACCGTGGTTAACTAATTGACGAGCTTGCCGACGAGTATGTGCAAGTCCTAAACGATAAACTAGGTTATCTAGACGTGATTCTAAAAGGATCATGAAGTTCTCACCGTGAACCCCGCGGATTTTACCAGCTTCGTTAAATAAGTTACGGAATTGACGTTCGTTTAATCCGTACATGTAACGAAGTTTTTGCTTCTCTTGAAGCTGTAAACCATACTCAGAAATTTTACGGCGTTGGTTTGCACCGTGTTGACCTGGCGCGTAAGGACGCTTTGCTAATTCCTTACCAGTTCCAGTTAATGAAATCCCGTAACGACGAGACTTTTTCCATAAAGAACCTGTAAATCTTGACATGTTATATGTCTCCTTTATTTTATATTTTGTATAAAATAAAATGCGTGTGTCCACTATATAGGCCATTTTATTTTCATGTACTTTCGCTCCAGCAGCCGAGAGTTACACAATACACCTTAATATAAGGAATAAAATGAATACTATATATGTTCACAAAAGCTACCTATATTATTTTACACAACCAATAGTATAACTTTTATACAGATAAATGTCAATGATAACTGTTAAAGGAATAGCAATTCTTTACGCTAGCTTAAATATACGTATATAATAAGGACAAGTTTTAATATATAGAAGGGATTGTTGACCATGATATTTGAAGTGATTGCTCATAATCTAACAGACGTTAAACATGCTAAGCAATATGGAGCAGACCGAATTGAACTCGTTCAAAGTATGGTAGAGGGAGGTATTACACCGAGTTATGGCTTAATTAAAAAAGCAGTTGAGTCAGTCGATACGAAAATTAATGTTATTATTCGTCCACATAATAAATCATTTGTATATACAGAAGATGACATGGAAGAGATGTTAGCGGATATTGCAATCGTTAAACAACTTGGTGCAAATGGTATCGTCATTGGACCAATGACTCAAGATGGAAAAGTAAATGAAGCACAACTCCAGCGCCTATTAGAGCAGGCTGAAGGGTTAGATGTGACATTCCACCGAGGGATTGATGTGGCGTCAGATCAATTTGAAGCTTTAGAAACAATCATGAAGTATAAACAAATTACAACAATATTAACATCAGGTGGAACAGATCGTGTGACAGATATGAATTCAAATATTAAAAAGTTAGTTAAAAAGACAAAAGGTACACATTTAACGATTATGCCAGGCAGTGGGGTACACTTAGAAACATTACAAAGCTTTGTTGCTGATATACACCCTGGGGCGATCCACATTGGATCAGGCATTCGAACAGATAATAGCTTTAACGAAAACATAAGTGAAGAAAAAATGAAAATCGCCTTAGATACCATTCGCGAATAATCAAACTAAGCTATTTTACGAAATGATAGTAAAATAGCTTTTTTTATTGAAAGAACATTGTAAAAAATAGGAGCAATCGTATATAATGGTTAATAGAAAAGATTTACTTACTCATAAAAGTAAGCGGTTACGTTAATGGAGGTGATGGTGAATAATGAAAACGAATGAATCATTTATCCAAGATTTAAAGCTAAATTTGATGGACGTTGTCTTAAATGATCACTCATATAATCGAACTGAACAGGTTAAGCAATTGTTAAAAGAAATCGAAAAAGCACCGTTTATCGAGCAAGTCGATATAGCTGTTCAAAGTACGAACGTCGTCTCTAAGTCGCTGAAAATTTATTCATTACACCAAAGACAATTAATGAGTGATGAAGATCTTGCAACTTATTTGAACAATGAAGTAGAATCATTGAATCAGACAAAGAATCTTTTTATCGCCGAATTAGAGGAAGATAACTTATTTAAAGCTCTTTTAATATTTCGTTGTCATAACAATATGAACCATCAACTGATGAATGACTTAACCGATTTTGTAAAAAAATATTTATATCATGTTTTAAAAACGTATGGAAAATCATATAAGAAAAATAGAAGTGACTTTTTATTAGATTTAGCATCAAAATTAATGGGAACTCATCGAACAGGTGAAGCCTTGGAGTTAATGATTGATAATTTACGCTCCTATCTCCCTCATTATACTTTTCAAGTCTGGATGATGAATGAAGTTGAGAACACAACCTTACCAATTCAGTTAGTAGACTTTAATAAGATTTATCATAAACATAGCGGTTATCGAGCATTATTTTATAAAAAAATAGAAGTAGCATATGATGAAGAAGAAGGACGAACAATTATTTATGTCCCCTTTAAAGGAAAACGTTCTATTAGTGGAATGCTTCAAATTAATATGAATGGAAAATATACAATTAATCATTTTGATGCAGAAGTTATTGATCATTTTGCTAAAATGATGGGAGAAGTGATTGAGCGTACGCGTTTATATCAATCATCTACCAAACAAATACGGGATTTAGAATTAATTAATTATACAACACAAGAGTTAAATTCTAATTTAGATCGCGATGAAATTATTCAAGTGATTGAACGCCAAGTCAATAATTATAGTTACCCTGAGCAATATGCGATTGCTTTGAGAAATGAAGGAACAAACGAGCTTGAGGTTGTAGCGGAACAAGATAACTTTTTTGAAAAAACGATTGGTAAAAAGTTTTTAAATTATGCATCTGATAATGTTGAACGTACAAAACGTCCAATGTTTTATGGAGATTACAATGGCTTAATTCACGATGTGCCCTATAAGTCACTGATTGTTTTGCCTTTACATGCAGAAAATAATTACTTAGGGGTACTCATCTTAGCTCATTCAACACGATATTATTTTTCACATGATACGTTTAAATTATTTCAATCCATTATTCAACATGCTTCGATTGCTTTAATGAACAGTTTGTTAAAAGAACAATTGAAAAAGACGATTATTACCGATTATTTAACGAAATTATATACAAGAAACTATATTGATTCTTATGTCATGCATCATATGAAAATTGGCGAGCGAGCATCATTTATTTTATATGATGTGGATGATTTTAAAATGATTAATGATCAATATGGCCATTATTTAGGAGATCGTTCCTTAGAAAAAGTAGCACAAATTATTCGGACACATTTAAATGACGATCAAATTGCAGCCCGTTGGGGTGGTGAAGAGTTTGCCGTTTATTTACCGAATGTGTCACTCGATGAGGCGATTGCCATTGCAAATAATATTCGGATTGATATTGAAAAATATTCAACACCACAAGTGACCGTATCTGGCGGGATTGCTAGCTGGACTAAGGGAAGTGAAGATTCGATCGAATCATTATTTATTCGAGCAGACGAAGCGCTATATATGGCCAAGTCTCATGGGAAAAATAGAATAGTGATTGAAGAGACAAAATCTATTCAATTTTAAAAGGCGGTTATCATCTTATAACCGCCTTTTTATTGTGAAGATGAATGAATAAAAGGTATTATAATAGTATTGTCGAATAGAAGGTATAAGGAGGGGTTGTAGGTGTCAGAACAAAACACAAAGCAAAAAGTACTGCAATCTGCTGTTACGTTATTTTATCAAAAAGGTTTTGCTGGTACTTCTGTTCGTGATATTGCTGAAAGAGCAAATGTGAATGTTAGTTTAATTAGTTATTATTTTAAAGGGAAACAAGGCTTATTAGAATATGCAGTCATGACTTATTATGAAGATTATTTAAAGCAGTTAGAAGAGGCTTATAAGCGAAACGATATTCAAGAGCCTTTACATACATTTAAAGAAGTGATTCAAGAAAGTATGAATTATCAAGTAGAGCATTATTATTTAACAGCATTTATCCACCGAGAATTATCGCTTGATACGACATTTGTTCGAGAAATGTCTGTGACATATATTGCAAAAGAGGATTATATGTTCCGTACTTTATTTGAAAAGTTTGTAGGAAAACGCCAAACAAAAGAAAATGAGTATTTATTATTACAGTTAAAAGGGATGATGATGGCTCCATTTACTGTGAAGAATAATTTAAGTGAAACATATATGAATGAAAGCGAAAAAAGTCAGTTTGTGGAAAATTATGTCAATATCATTCAAGAATTTGTCATGTTTATTAATAAAAAATAGAAAAAGACAAAAAAATCGAATAATTACCTATATATATGTTCAAAAATAGTGAAAACATGATATTATAAATAATAATAGGATAAATAGAGCTAAAGATGGTGGAATTAGGAAATGAACTTTTCTTCCTTCTAAATGAAAACTAGGAGGTAAATTATGGAGTTTTTAATTGGTGCAATATTATTAGTTATTGTCGTTAGTATTATTTTATTATTATTTCGTCGAAGATTATATAATTCAGTCGATTATTATGAAGAGTGGAAATTACAAATTATGAACCGAAATGTCGGTGCTGAATTATCGAAAATGAAAAGTTTAAATTTAAAAGGTGACACGAAAAATAAATTTGAACATTGGCAAGCAAAATGGGATGAAATTGTTTATAATGAATTATCTAAAACGGAAGAAGAGCTTTATGAAGCTGAACATTACATAGATGGATTTCGTTTCAAAAGTGCGAATACAACCTTATCTCAAATCGACCATAGACTAGAAAAAGTTGATGGAGAAATCGATGTCATTTTATCTGAACTGGAAAAGTTGATTAAAATTGAAGAAACGATTCGTAAAGAAGAAGGGAAAATTCGCCCGCGTTTAATTGAAGCGAAAAGCACTTTATCGAGTTTAAGTACAAAGTATGATCGGGCTCGTCCACGGTTTTCTGCACAAATTAAAGATTTAGAAGCAAAGCTTGATGAATATGATGATACAATCGAGGAAGGAAATTATGAAGATGGTCAAGATTTAGTGAAAGAAATTCAAAATAAACTCACACATTTTGAAGAAGAAATAGCTATTTTCCCGAACTTGTATGACCGTTGTAAAACATCATTACCAAACAAATTAGATGCTGTACTAGCACAATATAAACAAATTGAAAATAAAGGTTATCATGTCGAACATTTACAATATGATAAAGAATTGAAGAATCATTTTACGCAATTGTTAGATTGTGTTAATTATTTAGAAGAAGACGGTGTCGAAGATATAGCAAGTACTGCCGATACAATCGAAGAACGTATTGATGAGATGTTAGAAAACATCAATCGTGAAGAAGAAGATAAGGAGTATATTGAAACGAAGCTCCCAACTTATGAGCAAATGTTAAATCGGATGACAGCTCACTTTGGTAAGACGAAAGAAGAAGTTGAAGAATTAAAATCGTCCTATTATTTAGAAGATGATGATCAAGACCTTTACCAGAGTATCCATAAGGTGATTGAGCAATGTAATGAAGAATATGAGTACTTTGCAAATCGTATTACGAAACACCAAGATGCTCATACGGTTCTTCGAACAGAACTAGAAGATAAGTTGCAAGAATTAGAAGACTTAGAAGAACGTCATGAACAATTTAAGGAAAACATTAAAAACTTAAGAAAAGATGAGCTTGATGCTCGTAACCAGTTAGAAAGTATGTATGATAGGTTAAATGAGACGCGTCGTAAGTTACGTTTGAGTAATTTGCCTGGGATTCCAAATCATATTTGGATTTTAATTGAAGAATCCCAAACAAAAAATGAAAAAGTCATTGAAGCATTAGAGGAGCAACCACTTGATATGGTGGATGTTCAAAAGCGTTTATCACATGCCAACCAAGCTTTAGAAGATGTGATGAATCAAACGGACTTCATGATTGATCAGGCAAAATTAACAGAACATGTTATTCAGTATGCAAATCGATATCGAAGTAAATATCCGATTTTAAATGCTCAATTGAGAGAAGCAGAACGTCTTTTTAGGGCGGCTGAATATGAATTATCTTTAGAAAAAGCTGCACAAGCTGTTGAAGAAGTTGAACCAGGCGCACTTAAGCGAATTGAAAAATATCAACAAACAACTGTATCGTAAAATTCAGATGGAGCATGGCTCCGTCTGAATTTTATTCTGTTTATAGTTAATTTTTAAAAAGGTGAGATAAGAATGATTTATTTAGATAATAGTGCTACGACTAGACCTGAAGAATCAGTGATTGCAAGCTTTAAACAAGTGTCAGAAAAATATTATGGCAATCCATCATCTATTCATCAATTAGGTGGACAGGTTGAGACTTTACAAGCCAAAGCACGGACTCAAGCTGCACAATTATTAAATATCGAAGCTGATGAAGTTGTTTTTACCTCAGGAGGTACAGAATCGAACAATCTGGCAATCAAAGGGATTGCATTACAACACCAAAATCGGGGTAAACATATTATAACGACAGAAATTGAACATGCAGCTGTTTATGATACGTGTAAAAGTTTAGAACAATTAGGCTTTCATGTAACTTATTTACCGGTGAATGAAGCTGGAGTTGTTCAAATTAAAGATGTCCAGTCTGCCATGACAGATGAGACCATACTAGTGTCTGTCATGCACGTTAATAACGAAGCTGGATCAATTCAACCCATTGAAGAAATTGGAGCCATCGTTAAACAATATCCAAAAGCTTACTTTCATGTTGATGCTGTTCAATCCTTAGGAAAATTGCCCATTCATATAAAAGCTGCTCATATTGACTTATGTTCTTTTTCAGGCCACAAAATAAATGGCTTAAAAGGGACAGGCATGCTCTATGTGAAGAAAGGAACGAGTTTGTTTCCACTATTTCACGGTGGTGGGCAAGAAAATATGCTTCGTTCGGGAACAGAGAATGTTGCTGGCAATGTATCTTTCGTTCGGGCATTAAGACTGATTATACAAAAAGAAAATGAAAGGCCTGATCATTTTAAAAAACTCATGTCAGCATTAAGAGAGAGTTTAGACAAAATAGAAGGTGTATTTATAAATAGTCCTGAGCAAGCAGCTGCCCATATTGTGAATGTGTCGGTAGTTGGCTTAAAACCTGAGGTGGTTATCCATGCATTATATGAACGAGGCATTGTTTTATCGACTCAATCAGCTTGTTCTTCAAAGGACTTAGATGAAAGCCGTGTTTTAGCTGCTATGCACTTACCAAGAGAAAGAACAATTTCTGGCTTGCGTATCAGTTTAGGTTATCATAATACAATGGAAGAAATTGAAACGTTTGTTGATATATTTAAAAATGAAGTGACACAATTAAGAAAAATAATGAGGGATATATAATGGAATATGATCATATTTTAATACGTTATGGTGAATTGGGCTTAAAAGGAAAAAACATTAAATTATTTATAAATCAATTACAACGTAATTTAAAAGGTGCTTTACGTCAGTTTCCTAATGTGAATATTACGAGAACGCAAGGCCGCATGTTCGTTGTCTTAAATGGTGAAGATCCTCAATTAGTTATGGACAAGTGTAAAAATGTATTTGGCATAAGTAGTTTAAGTTTAGCGATTAAAGTCGATAATAATGAAGAAGCGATTAAAGCTGGTGCTTTGGCTGCCATTCAGCAATCAGATGGTGTAAAGACATTTAAAGTAGCAGTTAGACGTGCTTATAAAGGATTTCCAATCGGTTCACAAGAAATGAATCAACGATTAGGCGGTCATATTTTACGTCATACAGAAAACATTACAGTTGATGTACATGAACCAGACGTGGAAGTTCGTGTAGATATTCGACAAAAAGCAACTTATATTACATCGACAGTTGTTCCTGGTTTAGGTGGTTTACCAGTTGGAACTGATGGAAAAACGTCGCTTTTACTATCTGGAGGGATCGATAGTCCAGTTGCAGGTTACTTGATGATGAAGCGTGGACTTGATTTGGAAATGATTCATTTTCATTCACCACCATTTACGAGTGAACGTGCCAAACAAAAAGTGATTGATTTAACAAAAGTGTTAGCAAGTTATGGAACAGGCAAAATAAAAATGCACATTGTTCCATTTACAACTTTACAACAAGAAATTTTTAAGCAATTACCTGAAAGATACGGCATGACGGTCATGCGACGTGTCATGGTTAAAATTAGTGAAATGATTAGTAATAATCGACGTATTTTATCATTAACGACAGGAGAAAGCTTAGGCCAAGTAGCGAGTCAGACAATGGCAAGTATGAATGTAATTAATGAAGTAACAAACTTACCTGTCTTACGCCCTTTAATTGCACTTGATAAAGACGAGATTATTACTCATTCAAAAGAAATTGGTTTATACGATATTTCGATTAGGCCTTATGAAGATTGTTGTACAATATTTGTACCGAAAGCACCGATTACCAATCCAAAACGAGAAAAAGTTAATGCCTTAGAAGCAAAAGTGGACTTTTCACACTTAATCGAAGAAGCTGTACAAAATACTGAAGCAATAATCATTGATGCAGCAGAAGAAGATCATGAATTTGATGATTTATTATAAAAAATAGAATGAATTGTAAGTGAGACCAACAAATGCCAATGAGTAAGATGCATGTTTCCCTTTTAAAGTGTACATGATACAAGTACCAAGGAGGTGAAACAGCATGCCAAGTCGTAACAATAATTCAAATAAGTTAGTTGTTCCTGGTGCACAACAAGCAATTGACCAAATGAAAACGGAAATTGCTCAAGAATTTGGAGTGCAGTTAGGTGCAGATGCTACTTCAAGGGCAAATGGTTCTGTTGGTGGTGAAATTACAAAACGTTTAGTGCAAATGGCACAACAACAAATGGGTAACACAAATCAACAATAAAGTGAGACAAAGCGGGAATTTAATCTTAAATTCCCGCTTTTTATGTTTACATATGATAAAAGATGGGAAAGAGATAAAATGAGCCTTCAGAGGAAGGGAAGTTTTTACAGATTTGCTTAAATTAAGTAAGAGATATAAAAAGGAGGATGCCTCATGGCAAATGTAACATTTAATGGAAATGCAGTCACATTATTAGGAACAGAAGTAATTGTTGGAAATGACGCGCCAAACTTTACTGTTTTATCAAATGATTTAGAAGAAAAGACATTGGATGACTTTAAAGGAAAAGTTAAAATTATTAGTGTCGTTCCATCTTTAGATACAGGTGTTTGTTCAATGCAAACGAAAAAATTTAATGAAGAAGTCGAAAAATTAGACGATGTAGAAGTCTTAACGATTAGTATGGATCTACCATTCGCTCAAGCGCGTTGGTGTGGTGCTGAAGGTGTTGATCAAGTGACAACATTATCTGACCACCGTGAAGGTGATTTCGGTAAAAAGTATGGTCTATTAATCAAGGAATTACGTTTACTAGCACGTGCTGTATTTGTTGTTGATTCTAATGACAAAGTTGTTTACGCACAGTATGTAGATGAAGTGACGAATCATCCTGATTATGAACCAGCACTTGAAGCAGCTAAAACAGCAGAATAAATAAGTCAAGCGAGCATGTCATCATGCTCGCTTTTTTTATAGGTTAAGTTTGTGCAATCGCCTCATACATTTGCTACAATAGAAGGCAGGTTAAAAAATGGAGGTACAAACGGTGGAAGAAACAAAAGCAATACAATTATTTGAATGGATTGATTCAACAACGGAAAAAGTGATCAATCAAACAGATGAGCCTTATTTAGATAGTTTGAACATCGTCTTAGAAGCGGTCTTTAATGAAGGATTAGAAAATAGAGAAGAATCATTGATTCAAACGGTAAATGAAGCTTTAAAACAAGTAACCATTCACGATTATGATCAAAAAGCCATTGCCAAAGCAATACAATTTGCTGTTTTAAAAGGGATGAAGTCATCAACACAAGTACAACATATGATGACACCAGAGGCTATTGCTTTATTTGTTGGTTATTTAGTGAATAAGTTAACAAAAAATGAAAAAAGCTTGCGTCTCTTTGATCCTGCAAGTGGAACTGGGAATTTGCTCTTTCATGTCATGGATCAAATAGATAAAGATGTTGAGGCATATGCAAGTGAAATTGATCCAACTTTATTAACATTGTCACTTTATTCAGCTAACTTACAAGAAAAGTCTGTGGAGTTTTTCCATCAAGATAGTATTCAACCCTTTTTATTAGATCCAGTAGATCTTGTTGTTTGTGACTTACCGGTTGGTTATTATCCAGATGATGTTCGAGCAAGTGAGTTTGCGATTCATGCAAAAGAAGGTCATACTTACGCCCATCATTTATTTATCGAGCAGAGCATGACTTATGTTAAAGATGGCGGATATGTTGTTTGTTTAATACCAGACAATTTATTTGAAAGTGAGCAAGCTGATTTATTAAAAAACTATATCCAACAAAGTGGACAGATTGTTGGCGTCTTGCAATTAGCAGATAGTACGTTTAAAGATAAGAGTCAGCGTAAGAGTATTCTAATCTTACGTAAAAAAGGTAATAATCTAACCGTTATTAAGCAACCGCTATTAGCGATGTTACCATCCTTTAATGACGCTGAGAAAATGGAAGATATCGTTGTGAAAATTAATCAATGGTTTGAAGAGGCAGGCTTATCATAAAGAGATCCCTTTACAGAGAAAACTGTAAAGGGATCTTATTTGTTTAGCGGACGACTAAGACGTCACACTTAGCATAACGAGTGACACTTTCTGAGACACTACCGATTAAAAACCGTTCAACAGCATTGAGTCCAGTTGCACCAACGATGATGAGATCAGCCTTCATTTGTGGTGCTACATCTTTAGCAATTGCTACTTTAGGTGAGCCGTATTTTATTGATAGCTCAACATCTTCTACGCCATTTTCTTTAGCGACTTCTACATATTCATTCAACAATTTCTTAGCATGTTGTTCTTGACGTTCGGACAGGGAGCGATCATATACTTCTGCTGTCGCAAAAGTACGTGAATCAACAATATGTGAAACAATTAAAGTCGCCTTATTTCGTTTAGCAATACTGACTGCTTTTTCAAAGGCAGCTTCTGCTGGTTTAGACCCATCTACTGCAACTAATATTCTTTCGTATTTTCCATCCATAATATGACCCCCTAATAATAATCGTTCTACTCTATATATATCATAAAAAGCCTTCTTTTAAACCTAATATTTACAATATTTCGAAAATAGTTCATAAAGATTTGTACAATTTCGAACATTCAACGTCTGTTTAGACATGCAAAAATGTCAATTTTTTGATAAAATAGGAACAGTTAGTACTTCCGAAAGAGAAGAAGGAGCGTTTATAATGAAAATTGGTATCGTAAAAGAAATATTAAACAATGAAAATCGTGTGTCACTTACTCCAAGTGGAGTCCAAATATTAATTAATGCTGGTCATGCAGTAATCGTAGAAAGCCATGCAGGTGAAGGGTCTGGATTTACAAATGAAGAATATGAAGCGGTAGGCGCTCAAATTGGCTCAACTAAGGAAGCGTGGGGTCAAGAGATGGTCGTAAAGGTTAAAGAACCGCAGGAAAGTGAATTTGCTTATTTACGAGAAGAGCAAATTGTCTTTACTTACCTTCATTTAGCATCAAATGCACGATTAACTGAACAACTTGTTGAAAAAAAGGTGACAGGTTTAGCTTATGAAACAGTTCAATTAGATGATCAAAGTTTACCTTTATTGACTCCAATGAGTGAAGTTGCTGGTTATATGGCAACGCAAATTGGTGCACAGTTTTTAGAGAAGACTAAAGGCGGAAAAGGTGTTTTATTATCAGGTATTACAGGTGTTGAGCGTGGTAAAGTCACAATTATCGGTGGCGGTGTTGTTGGTACCAATGCAGCTAAGCGTGCTATCGGTATGGGAGCAGATGTGACGATTTTTGATTTAAATCCAGTTCGTTTAAAACAGTTAGATGAATATTTTGGTCATGAAGCAAATGTATTAATGTCAAATCCAATGGCAATCGAAGAGAGTGTTAAAGAAGCGGATTTAGTTATCGGATCTGTTCTGATACCAGGAAGAAAAGCGCCTGTCTTAGTTTCGGAAGAGATGGTTGAGTCGATGGAAGAAGGCTCTGTTTTAGTGGACGTTGCAATTGATCAAGGTGGTAATTTTGCTACAAGTGATCGGGTGACGACACATGATGATCCAATTTTCACTAAACATGGTGTCATTCATTATACGGTTTCAAATATGCCTGGTGCTGTTCCGCGTACATCAACGATTGGTTTAACGAATGCAACCGTCCCTTATGTCTTACAAGTCGCAAATGAAGGCTTAACAAAAGCGGTAAAAAACAATCAAGCTTTATATAAAGGTGTTAACACTTATCATGGACATGTGACAAATGAAGGGGTTGCCCAATCTTTAGACTTACCATATGTCTCTTTACAAGCATGTTTAAAAGATAAGTAAAATGGCAATAGCATTTAAGAAAGAGAAAATTATAAGGAGCGATGATCATGCAAGTATCTTATCATGGACATTCTTTCGTACAAGTTAAAACAAAGGATCATACAATTTTAATTGATCCATTTATTACAGGAAACAGTTTATGTGATGTCACTGCAGATGAGGTTGAGGCAGATGTTATTTTACTAACACATGGTCATAATGATCATGTTGGTGATACAGTAGACATTGCTAAGCGCACAGGTGCACAAATTGTTGCGATTAATGAATTAGCTGTTTACATGTCACAAAAAGGATTGAATGCTCACGGGATGAATATTGGCGGCGGTTTTCAATTTGATTTTGGCCATGTGAAATTCACACAAGCTTTCCACAGTTCATCTTATGAAGAAGAAAATGGGAACTTTATTTATACTGGAATGCCTGCAGGTTTAATTTTAACGATTGATGGTAAAGTGATTTACCATGTTGGTGATACAGCTCTCTTCTCCGACTTAAAATTAATCGGCGATCGTCATGATATTGACTTAGCCTTTGTCCCAATTGGTGATAATTTCACGATGGGGCCAGAGGATGCTTTACTGGCAACTGATTGGATTCAAGCAAAGAAGGTAGTCCCTGTTCATTACAATACATTCCCGGTTATTGAACAAGATCCTGAAGATTTTGCTAGCCGTGTGAAAACTGGTGAAGGCATTGCCATGAAGCCGGGAGAAATATTAACATTATAAGCAAATCATCAGCAGGTAAGCGAAATGGATTCATTCCATTTCGCTTTTTTATAAGTTATCTAATATATTATTGAATAAAATTATATAAAGGAAGGGAATATACGATATATATTGCAACTTTATTTTTTATAATTGGAACAATATTAGGCTCTTTATTTAATGTGATTGGTATTCGATTACCTAAAGGCGAGCCATTTGGTAATGAACGTTCTTATTGTCCGTCATGTTACAAACAATTAAAGGCTTATGAGCTTATACCACTTATGTCTTATATGTTACAAATGGGAAAATGTCGACATTGTAAAGTAAGGATTCCATTAAGATACTTATTAATAGAGTTAGCGACAGGACTCACTTTTTTACTCAGTTATTTGTTTATAGGTATTCAAATAGAATTATTAGTTGCTCTATTATTAATGAGTATGTTAGCAATTGTGTTTATAACAGATATCAATTACATGTTAATACCAAATCGTGTTTTATATTTCTTCTTACCCTTTTTTATTGTGTTACGTATTTTATCGCCTCTCGATCCTATTTATGATGCTCTTATTGGTGGCATAGTCGGTTATTTCTTAATAGCAATTATTATTATTATAAGTAATGGTGGAATGGGAGCAGGAGATATGAAGTTGTTTGGAGTGTTGGGAATTGTACTTGGATGGAAACTAACCCTATTAACATTCTTTTTTGCAACTTTATTTGGGGCAGTAGTGGGCATCATCTTACGATTAACAAAGAAAAATAATAAGAATGAACCAATTCCATTTGGACCACATATCGTATTGGGGACTATAGTAACTTATTTTTATGGAGATCAGATTATTAAGTGGTATATAAACCTATTATAATTAAAACTAGTTATCAGTCTCTAAAAAGAATTTAGATAATGAACAACCCATGATTATGTTGGAAAATTTAAGAAATGATGTAATATATAATACAAGCTTAAGATCTCTCCCTATTTATAGGGGGAGATTTTTTTCTTAATCTGTTATAATAGGATTAATTTCAATTATATAACAGTTTGATGTAAACGCTTTTTAGGAAGTGTCTTTTATATAAGTGACTCGAAGAGATGAAAAGGCTAGGTGATATAAAGTGACATTAACGAAGCATGAACAAATAATTAATCATATTACCTCCTTAGACGTTGGTGAAAAAATATCTGTTCGCCAAATTGCTAAGCAATTAGAGGTAAGTGATGGTACAGCTTATCGTGCTATTAAAGAAGCTGAGAATCGTGGACTGGTGAGCACGATTGAACGAGTCGGAACGGTTCGGATTGAAAGTAAGGAAAAGGAAAATTTTAAAAAATTAACCTTTGCTGAAGTCATTAATGTTGTTGATGGACAAGTCTTAGGAGGCCGTGGTGGGCTTCATAAAACATTGAACAAACTTGTAATTGGGGCGATGCAACTTGATGCCATGATGCGTTATACAGAAGTGGATTCGCTTTTAATCGTTGGAAACCGCGTGAAAGCTCATGAACTAGCATTGAAAGCAGGGGCGGCGGTTTTAATTACAGGTGGTTTTGATACGAAGGATCATATTAAAAAATTGGCTGATGAAAAGAATTTGCCGATTATGTCGACGAGTTATGATACGTATACGGTTGCTGAAATGATTAACCGGGCGATTTACGACCAATTAATTAAAAAGGAAATTATTTTCGTTTCCGATATTTATACACCTTATGATGAAGTGCATCATTTATATAAGTCAGATCATGTGTCTGATTGGTATAAATTGAATGAATTAACAACACATACGCGCTTTCCGGTCATCGATGATGAACGAAAAGTGTGTGGGATGGTCACATCAAAAGATGTCGTCAATTTAGATGACGAGGTTACCATTGAGAAGGTGATGACGAAAAATCCAGTTGTTGTTCAAGCAAAAACGTCACTCGCTTATGTCGCTCACTTAATGGTATGGGAAGGAATTGAAGTTGTTCCTGTTGTCAATCATGCTCAGCAATTAGAAGGGCTTGTGTCACGACAAGATGTTTTAAAAGCTTTGAATGAGATGCAAAGGCAGCCACAAGTTGGCGAAACGATTCATGATGTCATTTCACGTGGTTTAGAAACAGTTGATGGAAAGCCAACTGTTTTCCAAACAGACGTAACACCCCAAATGACTAACCAGTTAGGTACACTGTCAAATGGGGTGTTAACGACACTTGTGACTGAATCAAGTACACGCTTAATTCAGCATGTAAAAAAATGTAATATGGTTGTAGAAAGCTTAAACATTTACTTCATTGAGCCTGTTCCAATTGATAGTCAATTAATTATTAAACCTGAACTGCTCGATGCTGGACGTTTATATGCTAAAATTAATATCGAAATCTATTCGAATAAGCGCCTCGTCTGTAAAGGGATGCTTATGGCTCAATTAATGGACCGTTAATTATTCGTTTAGACGGCGCCATTCTTTACGGTAATGACGTGATGCATTGAAGCCATAGACCAGTTGCATAATACCGAGTATTAAAAAGATAATACTAATAATCAAAACAATCGTCATTTTAATCGTAATATATTGGTTAATGGCCATGGAAATGAGAAGAACACCGAGACAAATGCGTGATTTAGCATCTAAATAACGTTGTTTTAACTCATCCGTTGTCCGAAATATACCTACTTTATAATATATATACATGACGATAGATAGGACAATCAAAATTGCGAAAATAAACATAAAATCTACTCCTATTTCATTAGTTGTACTTATGTTTTTATTGTATCGATAATTGAATCAAAATACTAGAAAAGAAGATAAGGGGAATGAAAGTAAATGGTTAAAAAACAAATAATTGACGAAATTGTGGCAAATGACACGATTATCATCCACCGTCATGTCAGACCTGATCCAGATGCGCTCGGTTCACAATGTGGCTTGAAGGCGATGATTTTAGCTTCTTTTCCTAAAAAGCAAGTTTATGTTGTTGGCGAAGATGAACCGTCACTCGCATTTATGGCAACGATGGATGAGATTTCAGATGATTTATATGAAGATGCACTTGTTATCGTTTGTGATACGGCAAATACGGAGCGAATCGATGATGATCGATATCGCTTAGGGAAGAAACTCATTAAAATTGATCACCATCCAAACAATGAACCATATGGTGACCTCGTTTGGGTTGATACACACGCAAGCTCGACATCTGAAATGATTTATGAATTATATGAAGCAGGGAAGATAGAACACTTTGAGATTAATGATGCTTTCGCCAAATTGATTTACGGCGGGATTGTTGGTGATACAGGTCGTTTTCTATTTCCTAGTACGACGAATAAAACGTTTCAATATGCAGCCCAGCTTATTAATTATGATTTTGACCGGCAAGCCTTATATGACGGGATGTATAAAATAGATGAAAAAATCGCTCGTTTACGTGGTTATGTTTTACAAAATTTTGAACTAACAGAGAATGGTTCAAGTGCTATTTATATGACTAAGGATGTTATTGAGAAGTATAAAGTATCGACGAATGATACAGGTAAACTTGTTGGTGCTTTAGGTGACATTGATTCGGTGAAAGCATGGGTGTTTTTCATTGAGGAAGATGATCTCATTCGTGTGCGCCTCCGATCAAAAGGACCGGTTATTAATGCTTTAGCTGCTAAATATAATGGTGGGGGCCATCCGATGGCATCAGGAGCAACTGTTTATTCTTGGGATGAAGCAAAAGCTTTAACAAAAGAGTTGGATGAGCTTTGTAAGCAATATAAAAAATAAAAAAGTGTGTTACGTTCAGCAATTTGAATGTAACACATTTTTTAATCTTCATACTGATGCATTTAGGTTAATGTCTCCATGCTAGTAAAATTCAAGTTTTTTTTGATATTGAGACTGTCCATTCTACGGTTTCATGTACGATGAGTTGGCTTGTTTTCACTTTATATTGCTGGTCATCAACGGTAAAGGTCTTGCGCTCTAGTAGAGCAATAAAAGTATCATAATGATCGATAAAGGCATCAAGGTTTTTTCCAATCAATAAATGAACTTCCTTTTGTAGTAATTCCTCTAATTCAAGTTCTTGGAGGCGGGTCAGTTTTGTTTGTTTATTTGCAAGTAGCTTGAAGGTAATCGACTCGATTTTTAATGGTTCATTTTCTAAAGATGCTTTATCTTTTTGTAAGCTTTTAATTTGCCGTTTTAATTCATTTCTTTCTGTAGTTTGACTTGCTAAGTCAATATGGAGGTTATGGTACATATTGCCGAACAAAAATAATAGAAGAAGATAGCTGATGACTGTTCCGCTTAAGAAACCTAGTATAAAAAATTGCCAATGTTTTATTTTTAAAAAAGACGGTACATGCATTTAATGAATCTCCTCTTGAATAAGCCATGAGATGCAACGTAAGGCGACTTTAACACCAACCATAGCACTTACAATAATGACGACTTGTTTCACTAGGTGGGTCGTTGATCCGTCTAGAACGCCTCTTTGTAAGTTCTCAATCGTATTAAAGGTACCACCAATTGCGGCTACAATTGCCCATATTTTTAATGAAACTGCGATTCGGGATAAGGCATAGTAAGGTGATTCACCAATGAAAAATGCGCTCATACTGCCAAATAAGGTACCCCCGATAACGACACCAAAAGAAATGGAGAAGCTCGTTAATAAGGACGAGATAAATTTTTCTTCCAAGTAAATACTCCTCTCTAAAGCAGTCATACATATGTTCGGTTTTAGTGGAAACAATCGAAAGATAAAGCTATAATAGATAGTAGATTAAAGGAGGGATGAAATGGATATTGCACATTTAACAGTTAGATCTGGTTATAGTTTTTACCAAAGTATGATTCAAATTGAAGCATATGTTCAAAAAGCCAAGCAATTAAAGTTCACATCATTAGCTTTAACTGAAGAAAATCATTTCTTTAGTGCAATTCCATTTTATAATGCCTGTATAAAAGAAGGGATTAAACCGATCTTAGGTATGGTTGTTTATATTCCTTATAAAGAAAAAAATATCGGTTTAACCTTATTAGCTGAAAACAATGATGGTTTAAAGCATTTAATGAACTTATCAACGGCTATTCATGAAGGGAATCTTGTGGAAGATGTTTTTACTTCATATGTCGAACATACTATCTGTATCGTACATACCGAAGATAATGGTTTACAAGATTTAATG
>DATGTP010000005.1:0-2201 GCA_035301825.1 Pseudogracilibacillus sp.
ATTTAAAAATGAAATAAACATTAATCTTTGAGGTCTAACAAGAAATAGTGCTAAACCGCCTTGTACCGTTTTAAAATAATTTCTGTAATATTGCCCTTCTTTTAGTTGTCCGTCGTTCATGGATATTGCTAAAAGCCATAACAGTAATACAACTATCATTATTCCTACTTGTACAATATTCTCTAGCATCTCTTTTGCTCCTTTCGTCTATCCTGCCTTTTCTACCGCTTAACTTGATTTCATATTCTCTGCAATAGCTTGATTGTCTTTGAGGTTTGATTGCATTTCTTTATGATATTTATTAATGTCTTGTTCTGTTTTATCTGCGATAGCCTGCATACTTTTAAATAAAGGTAAATTGTTTATATCTTCATTTGTCATACGACTATTAATTTCAGATTGTCGTTTGATTTCCGCTTCTTTGCGTTCCATCTCTGCTCGATATTCCTTATCTTCATAATATTGCTTAATTGGAATAAGAATATCCGATAATTCCATTTCACTAAGTCGATTGAACATACACATTTTTTCAACTGATGGTTTCCCTTTAACTGTATAAGTGTCGAATACAATGTTTTTTGGCACTTGCAATGTAATATGATTTGTTCCTGATTGTTCAGCATTAATAAACTGATACTTTCTAAACAATTCCCCATTTTGCGTTTTAACAATACCGTTCAATTCTGTTATCGCACTGTATTCAATCGGAATATAATTCGGGTACTTTCGCATTTTATATCTCACTATACATTCGTCTATAAAGTCACCCACTCTATATTCTGATACACCAAGCCATATAATACACGAAAGTATTGCGAAAAAAATAAAAGGTGAAATTGACGTACCAATTAGGGCGAACAAACTACTTTTCGATAATCCTAAAATCGCTAAACCCATCATAGTTACTATACTGATTATAAGCATGATTGTTGCTATCATGACCCAAAATTCACCCGCTGTTTCATGACGCTTGTAGGCTTGTCTTGATTTGTATTTAAAAGGGATTATCGTTTTAAATGTATATTTTTCTTCCTTTTCCATATACTTTCACCTCTAATATTTATGTTTATAATTTTAAAATAAATATGAAGCGGATTAATCGTCCGCTTCTATTCCGCTTTTAAATGCTGTGTTCAGCTTACCAACAAGCAAACCATACGCCTTTAAAATAGTCATAGTATTCATCTCTATCTCGTTTTTCGTCTTTACTCGTTCTAAAGGCTTCATCATCTTCCTGTAATCCTGTATTTAACCAATCATTACATAACGTTTGATAATCATAATAGATTTGTAAACTGTCTGTGAAACAAGTGATTTTACCTTCTACATTATAAAAAGTGAGTTCGTCATTTTCCATGACTAATTTATCCATATACAACATTATACGCTTTTACCCTTCTTTGTTCATAAACTGCTGTGTAAACGTGGTCTGCAATACTTTGCCAACTTTTAATGGCACTATCACTGGTTATGTTTTTGCACCATTTTCTAATAATTGCATAATAATTGAGTTGATTAATCGTCTCGTTAGCAATAGCTCCACCAATTTTGAAATACCGTTTTCGACCTTGCTTTGTTGCTCCTTCAGGCGTTTCATTCGCTAATTCATTCATCAATTTAAGTACCGTTTCTCTATTCATATACGTCTCTCCTTACATTGATTAAATTACTATGTTACCCCATTATCATCATGATTTTTCCTTCGTCTAACTCAACCGCTTCATCGCCTAACAACAATTCTTTAACAGTATATTGAGTGTTTGGCTCCTCAATGGCTAAATCAGATAATAGATTGATGAAATTACTTCTATCATCTTCGTCATAGTACACGTTGTACGCATAATCACTGATGTCTTTAAATAAACGTGTATCTGCTTCAATATCTTCCCATGTCATACCTTCAAATTCTTCGTTAATAATACGCCAATCATTGTCTGTTAAGTTCGCTTGATAATAACTTTCTAAGGTTTGTTTAGACCATTGTGTCATACGTTATCCCTCTCTTTTGTTAAATTAATGTTTTGGTCGTGGCGTTAGGCTATGTTACGAAACAGCTTGTACGTTTTGCTTTAAAATATCGGTACATCTCGCACCGTGTTTATAATAAATTTTCATGTTTTCTGCGTATTTATATTGTTCGTATAAACTCTCTTTGATTTGGTCGGCTAATTTTTGAATAGTCGTGCTTGCGACCTCTCTTT
>DATGTP010000006.1:0-15590 GCA_035301825.1 Pseudogracilibacillus sp.
TTCACGGAAGAAGTTATTTAACATTTTCCCTAACATCGGTCCACGCCAAATAATTGGTGAATTGTCTTCAACGAAGAAGCCCATTGAAATGACTTTAACACCAAAGCGCTCGACTGGGATAATTTTCTCACCACGAACGACAGGCAACTCTTCAATCCCCATCATTTCTGGTACACTAAATCCGTAAATGTCAGCATCAATAATACCGACTTTTTTACCTAAGCGTTGTAATGCAATGGCTAAATTAACGGTAACCGTTGACTTTCCAACGCCACCTTTACCACTTGCAACTGCAATGAATTTTGTTTTGTCGTCTTGACCTAATATCGATGTATCAACGGATTCTGTCGGCTGATACTTATTAATAATCTCATCCGGTAATTGTTCAAAACGTAAACCGACCGTACGAGCACCTTTTCGTTTTAAGATAGCAACAATCTCTTGCTGTAATTGCATTTGTTCTGCCGTATTAGGCTTCCCAATTGCTAATTTCACACTGACATGACGTTGCTCCTCGCGAATATTGACTTCAACAATCGCATCTGTTTCTTTAAAGCTTCTATGTAAAAATGGATCTTTCACTTCACTTAGAAGTTCAATCACTTCGTCTTTTGTTAACACGATATGACACCGTCCTTTATTATTCTTCCTACTTCATCCATAAGTATAACATAAACGATTAAAAATCTAAGTGATTTGAATCAAGGATTAACTTCTTCACCCAATTTATTTAAGAGACCATAATAAATGGCGATTGCAATTTTTTTCTGATAGGTCTCATCTATTAATTGCTCGCGCTCCTTCTCGTTCGATAAAAAACCTGCCTCTACTAAAACGCCGGGTGTTTGAGTTTCCTGCAATAGATAAATATTTTCAATTGGCAAAGCTTGTCGTGTCGTGTTTGCTAATTGCTTTCTTAAAGAAGCTTGAATGGCTTCAGCAAGCTCTTGCTCAGTCGTGTAAAAAGTTTGAGCACCTGACCACTTACTATCATCCAAGGCATTTAAATGAATGGTCAAAAATAAATCCGCCTCTTTATGATCAATAAAAGCAACACGCGCTCTTATATCTTCCGACTTACGACGAGACACACTCTTAATATCGTCTCTAGCTAAATCTTCATCTTTGTCACGCGTCATATAAACTGCCGCCCCAGCTTGTTCTAAGTACATCCGCAACCATTTCGTAATGTCTAAAGTAATGTCTTTTTCAGATACCCCACCATATACGGCACCACCATCTACTCCACCATGACCCGCATCCAATACAATGCGTTTCCCAGCAAGAGGGAATGTAAGCGGGGAGCTAACCGGTTCAGCTTCTTCATAAGGATATAATAAAAACACCATTAACAAAATGACACCGAAAGACCATGCTATTTTTTGCATTTTTACACTCCATTATCGTTTAATTAAACATATGATAATGCCAATGGTTTTATGTTATCTTTTTTTAATGTATACTTAACTAATCTTTCTTATAATTGTGATATAATAAAATATAGTTTGATATGTAGTAAGGAGACGTGGTATCCGATGACAAGAAAATTATGGTTTCAAATTGGTGTTGCAATATTATTAAGTTTATTCATTATTAAATACGCAGTCGAATTAAAGTGGATATTGCGCCCTATTTCAATCGTGTTTCAAACAATATTCCTCCCTGTTTTATTTGGTGGTGTTTTGTTTTACATAACTGTACCATTGAAAGAGTTACTCATGAGGCGATTGAAATTTTACAAATGGGCAAGTATGTTAACAATTGTAGTCTTACTCATTGGTTTATTCGCACTCGCAATTATGGTCGTTGGGCCACCTATCGGCCAGCAAGTCGCTAACTTAGTCGACAATGCACCGGAAATTGTGAGAGCTACAAATGACTTTATATTAGATACGATCGAAATCGTCGGTGATCCTGCAGATTTACCTGATTGGGTTCAAGATGCCATTGCTAGTGCAACTGAATTCGCCAAGAATTTATCATTAAGCTTAGGAAACTGGATTGTCCAGATCTTCCAATCAGTCGTCCAAGGAACACTCATCTTAGTCTTAACCCCTTTCTTCTTTATCTTTATGTTGAAAGATCACGACAAACTTGTTCCTTTCATAACTCAGTTTTTCACAGGGGAAAGAAAAGAATGGGTTAAAAAGACAATTAAAGATATTGATTCAGTATTAAACTTATACATTCGTGGACAACTATTAATTAGTGCCATTTTAGCAACCATGTTATTTATCGGCTACACAGCAATCGGTTTAGAATTTGCGCTCTTACTTTCCGTATTCGCCTTATTCATGAACGTCATCCCCTTCTTCGGGCCATGGATTGCTTTTGTTCCAGCCTTATTAATTTCGGCCTTTCAAGATCCAATCTTGATCATTTGGGTCAGTGTCATTACACTCGCTGCTCAGCAAATTGATGCTAACTTAATTACACCGAACATCATGGGTAAGACATTAAACGTTCACCCATTAACGATTATTACGATTTTATTAGCAGCAGGAAAGATTGCCGGCTTTATCGGTATCTTACTCGCTGTACCAGCATATGCCGTCGGTAAAACAATCATTTCTAATATTTATGATAGACGGAAAGAAATTAAAGAGACAGCAATTAAAGACGTTTAAGCTCTCACACGTGTGAGAGCTTTTTTCTATCTATAAAAAAAGCAACTTGCTTTTGCAAGTTGCTTACACCGCCTTTAAAGTGACAGACAAACTGCCATCCACATCCGCTTCGACATGCCAATTAGACGAGATGATCTGCCGAAGTTTTTCTTCCTCGTCTGACCTTAACTGTAAACGAAAGATACCATTTTCTTTCACATCAAAATCAAAGTCTGCGATTTTATCAAACTTCATTTCAAGTAATCTTTGCAGGCCAGGAAAAGTAAGAAATTTTATTTGATACTGGCCATTTAAAATCCGCTGAAAGGCTTCTTGATCTGCCTCATATAGATCATATAATTGTGCATAGTCAAAATGAGGTGCTATTTCCTTCCATTGATCATATGCTTTATGTGCTAATCCATCGATAATTTCAGCATCAGACAGCTTAGCCTGACTTAATGATTCGAGTAAGTAAAATTCCATTAATGTAATTCTTTCAACCGCCACTATCATTCTCCTCACGTACGATCAACTTCATGTAACCAAGCGTAGGCAGCTTGTGAAAACTGTGATAACTGTTGACTTGTAATGCCTAAAGCATTTGACCTACACTCAGCCTCTTCCACATTTAATTTTTCCAATTGAATGGCTAACTCTAAGATAGGTAACATATTCGTATCATCACCAAGCAATGTATTTTGCACCTTTTGATTTAATTGTAAAAATGGCACGATATCTTGCTTTTCTTTACGCATTATTAAGTCAATTAAGGAAAACATGCCTAATAAGAAAAACTCATCTTCATTTTCATGACCTAATTGCCTGGCAAGCAGTTTACATATTTTAGCACGTAATAAAGAAAATTCAATCAAGGCTTTTAAATCGCCTTTTCCTTCTTCACGTGCCATATCACGTAGAGAGACGACATGAAGCCATTTACGCACTTCATCAAAACCGATTAATTCAATCGCCTCTTTAATGGATGTCACATGTTTACCCGCATTGACTGCCATTGAATTAATGTAACGTAATAATTTATAAGACAAAGAGACATCACGCATAATAATGGACGCTACTTCATCGACATTAACATCTTTACGTGCTAAGGCTTCCCTTGCTTGGTGATGAATGATGTCATTAATTTCAATATCATAACCTGTAATAATTTCTGGTTCCGCATAAAAATACCCTTGGAATAAATCATAACTTAATTTCTCCGTCACTTCACGTTGTTGCCTCGTTTCGACCTTCTCTGCTAACAATTTAATCGACGGATAAGCTTGTCTAAGAGCAAATATTTCAATTTGTTCATGTGGTGCTGTATTTTTCAAATCAACTTTGATAATATCAACAAGTTCAAATATATCTCGATTTTTATAATAATCTTCCCGCATTTTAAAGTCATCTAGAGCAATTTTATAGCCTGCATCTTTAAATCGTTTAATATGCTTTAAGACTTCTTTTGTAATTAAGACCGTTTCTAACACTTCAATAATAATGACGTTAGAGTTAAACGATAAAAATAATTCTTCTTTTAATAATTCTTCAGAAAAATTAACAAACAACTTCCGATCATCCGCTATTTCTTTTGCACCAATCGACAAAAACGTATTTGACAATACGGATAAGGTCGCTTGTTTCGGATCAATATTAGGGAATTTATTTACTGTACTATTTCGATATAATAATTCATATCCATATATATTACCGCGTCGATCGAATATCGGCTGTCGACCAATAAATACGTTTGTCTCCTCCATGTCAATTTCCCCTATCTTATTTTGCTTAAGACTAATTATACCATGACTTTACCATGAATCGACTCACACTTCACCATTGTCATGTTGTATATACAATATATTATAATAAAAAGGTGGAGAAATCTCCACTCTTTTTCATCTTTTATTCATGATTGTGGTGGTCATCATGATCCTCGTCATCCTCTTCGTCGACATCATCATAGTCGCCACCTTCACCAATTGTAATTTCTTTTTTCGGCATCACATGCATATCTCTCGCCGTCGTATGAGCATAAGATTCAAATATGCCATCACGATCAAAAGTATATGTCGCAACATATTTTCCATCACCAACATGCTCTGCCTCTAGCATGTCACCATTGTCACGATCTCCTTTTTCCCACACTTCAAAATCAAGTTCCTTAGCATCTTCTACCGGCTCATCTTCAAAAGTAACGACAGCAATTAATTCAACCTCTTCGCCAACTTCAGCTGTCTCTGGTAATTGATAATCAACTTCTACCATAGCCATCTCTTCGTTATTCTCATCATTATTATTTCCACAGGCAGCTAAAACAAACAATAAACTAAACGTAAAAATGAGTAATCCATACTTTTTCATGTAAAGGCCCCCTTTAGTCTTTAAAGATTTCTTGTAAATCTTCTAAAATAAGATCCATCTCTTGACCTGACATTCCATCATAAGACTTGACTGCTTCTCCTTCAGGATTCACGAGGAAGAACTTTGTCCCATGAATAACCTGGTCATCCCCCATCGGTTCGTTCACCATGTTTTGGAAGTTTTTAATTGAAAATTCTTTAATTGTTTCAAAATCGTAACCTGTTAAAAAGGTCCAGTTTTCTAAATCGACATCATAATCTTCAGCATACTCTGTTAACACTTCTGGTGTATCATAGTCAGGGTCGACACTGAAAGATACGAAATGAAGACCGTCAACAATGCCTTCTTCCTTCGTCATATCTTGTAAGAGGGCCATATTACTCGTCATTGGAATACAAGCTGTCGTACAATTGGTAAAAACAAAATCGGCTACCCACCACTTACCTTCTAAGTCTGCAGAACCAAAGTCTTCATCTTCTTGCGATGTGTAAGTAAATTCTGGAATATCTTTGGACATATTTGTCTCTATATCTGGCCCACTATTACCACATGCCGCTAAAAGGACTAGAAGTAAGGATAATAATAAAGTGACAATCGCTTTTTTCATCTATACTCTCCTCATTTCATCATATATATAAATGCCTTATTCAAGCTTTTCTTGCAAACTCCATTATAACATGGAATGACCTTAGATTGATGCTTGTCTATGAATGTTTTGTGACATCTTTATCACGATTTCATCACTACTTCAAGCTGTTTTTGGAAAGCTTATCGTAAATCGAGTGCCCTGTCCTGGCTCACTTTCAACCGTAATATGCCCGCCTAGTAATGATACGAGTTCCTTCACAATTGACAACCCTAAGCCAAACTCACCAAAGCTACTTTCAGTACGCGAAACACCTGCTTTATAAAAACGCTCCCATATTTGTTCGACCTCGACTTCATCCATGCCAATGCCATCATCAATCACTTCTAATATAATAGAGTCACCAGCTTCATACCCATTTAAAGTAATTGTCCCTGATTCAGTAAATTGAATGCTATTCTTCACGATGTTAATGAGCACTTGCATCATCCGATCATAATCGACTGACAGCGATAAGTCCTTAGGCGCTGTCACAAGCAGGTCATTATTTTTTTCTGCGGCCTGCTGGCTAAGCTGATCCTTAACAATTTCTAGCATTTCAGACACATTAACCTCTGTAAAATGAAGCTTTATTTGATTAGAGCGAATCTTTTCATAATCTAAGTTTTCATTCACAAGCCGAATCAGTCGCTTAGTCTCTCTTTCAGCTAACTGTAATGCCCGCTTCTTTTCCGACTCTGGAATCATATCTTGTTCCAAGCCTTCAATCATCCCCCGAATCGTCGTTAAAGGTGTCTTCAATTCATGAGAGACATCTGCCATAAATTGCCGGCGACGATTTTCTAAAGCTTCTATTTCTTCATAGGAACGCTTCAGTTGCCTAACCATTTCATTAAAGTCGCCTGACAATTCACCAATTTCATCAAACTTCGTTTCAGGTAAACGGACTTGATAATTACCTTCAGCTACTTTCGATGTCGCCTGCTTCAATTGATTGATCCGGCGAACATGTAATTTAGCTAAGACATAACTTAATAATAAAACAACAAGAGCCGCAATGAGTGAACTTTTCCATAAAGCGGCATTCATTTCTGAAATCGCCTTACTTAAACCGCTAATAGGCGCTGCCAACAAAATCCCGCCAAGAAACTGACCATTTTGTATATAAGGTAAGAGAACAAAGGTCGCTCCTTCAGAGAAATGTTCATAGTCTTGTTTGACGACGACGACCTCACCTTCAGTAACCCGTTGCCATTCATCGTCTTCAAGTTGGATATTCGGCCGTCTGCCATCTACTGAGTAAATAATCGTCGACGCTTCATTAAAGAGGGTAAAATGAATGTGACGATTTTGGAGGACATGGCCAAATTCTTCTAAAGTTTCATTTTGTCGATGAGGGGCATGACGTAAATCGGTCAAAATCGTTTCCCCGTAAGTCCTTAGTTCATCCGCCTTTTCTTCATAAATATATGTCTCAACAAATTGCGTGAATAATATGGCGAGTAAAAGAAAAGCAATGACAATGACACTAATATGACTTAATATTTGTTGGTAAAAATATTTGATCTTCATTACATTCACCTCAGATCAGGTCTGGATCATATTGATAACCGACACCCCAGACCGTTTTAATTCCTTTACTTGCTTGCTCGCCTAATTTATGGCGTAAACGTTTCACATGGACATCAACCGTACGATCATCCCCATAAAAATCAAAACCCCATACTTTTTCGAGTAATTGCTCCCGGGAAAACACTTGCTTTTCATGCTGGACGAGGAATAAGAGCAAATCAAACTCCTTTGGTGTCAGATGGTCCACCTTATTCCCGCCTACATACACTTCGCGAAAGTGTGCATTCACATCGATAAGCGGCGAGCGTGAGCGAGCTTTTTCAGCAGGCTGACTCACACGCCTTGTAACAGCCTTAATCCTTGCTAGTAAAGCAAGCGGACTGAAGGGCTTTGTAACATAATCATCTGCACCGATTTCAAGTCCTAGTACTTGATCAGACTCGGAATCTTTAGCTGTTAGCATAATGATTGGTAAGTCGATTCCTGCCTGACGCAGCTTTTGGCAGATCGTAATGCCGTCCATATTGGGCAGCATCCAATCTAAAATAATACAATCCCAAGCTTCTTCTTGTGCCCGCTCAAAGCCTTCTCGCCCATCTCTTATATAAGTTCCTTCAAAGCCTTCTTTAATAAAAAACATTTCAATCATCGCTAAAACACTTTCATTATCTTCAATGACGAGTACTTTCATGGCCATCCACCCCTTCTCTTTGCTTCACTTACTTCTATTATAACGAAAAAAACTTATGCCAAGGTCCATTTTGATTGGCATAAGTTTTTTATATTATTCCATTAAGTTACTTGATAAGGTGACTTTCACTGTTTGCTTTTCACCTTTGCGATACAATTCAACACTTGCCTCATCGCCAACTTTTAATTCTTTATATAAAACATCTCGAATATCTTCAGTCGTTTCAATGTCTGTCTCATTTACTTTCACAATGACATCACCAGCTTCAATGCCAGCTCGACCTGATGGAGAATTCGGATCAACTTCCGTAATCGCCACACCTGACTCAACATCTTCAGGCAATCCTTCTAAATAGGAACGTGGGATTTGTGTAATATCGACCATGGAGATACCCATATAAGGCCTTGCTACCGCTCCTTTTAAAACCATCTCTTCAACCAGCGGGACGACATCATTACTCGGAATCGCAAAGCCTAATCCTTCCACACCACCTGATGAGATCTTCAAGCTATTAATTCCGATGACTTCACCATTCATGTTGAGCAGGGCACCACCACTATTCCCTGGATTAATGGCCGCATCTGTTTGAATTACATTTAAATCCCAATTACCAGCAGATGTTTCAACATTAATCGTTCGATCAACCGCACTGACAATCCCGCGCGTTACTGTACGTGACAGCTCAATTCCGAGCGGATTCCCAATGGCAACGGCGGACTCACCCGTACGTACGTCAGATGAGTCCCCGAAAGTAAGGACCTTTTCAACGTGGTCATTAGCAATTCGCAAGACAGCCAAATCACTTAAAGCATCTGCACCAACTAATTCCGCCTCTTCTGTCTCACCATTTTCAAGTGACACTTCGATGCGCTCGGCATTTTCAATGACGTGATTATTCGTAACTATATAAGCTTCATCACCTTCACTTTTTATAATAACACCCGAGCCCGAACCACCTTGGACTAACTCATCATGAAATTGCGCAAAAGGATTGCCACCTTGATTGTACTTCACAATACCAACAATCGCCTTTGACGCATCTTCCACCATATCAGCTAAATCACCTGACTCAACATCCGCCACCGTCCCAACGAGCTGACTGTCCGATTCTTTACTCGGCAAAGAAAACTCCTCAGTCGACTCATCTTGCGGTAACAAAGTCTGAATCGGCGTGTAAAAAACTAACCCTAAAGTTAAGACCGACCCGATGACACCTGACATAATTGTTTGTGGCCATTTTCTTTTTTTCTTTTTAGAAAAATCTCCCTCATACTTTTGTGTATGTTTTTCTTCTGTTTTTTGCTCTTGTTCCTTATCTTCACTTACTTCACGAGCTTGATCAAGTGAAGCCGACGCTTCATCACGCTCGGCTTGCTCATCTTCATTGTGCAAGTCTTTATCTTCTTTATCATAATTCATCACAATTCCTCCTTCACATGACTTACTATTTATAAAGTAACATGTAATTATTAATAAATTATGACCAATTGTTAACATTAATATGAATGGAAGATTTTTTTATAGCAAAAAACCTCTTACAATGAAGAGGCTTTAGAAAAATAAATTTAAAATAAAATAAGAAATAGCTGCAAGTAAGGCAGATATTGGCAAAGTAATGACCCATGTAATGAGCATCCGTTGAGCCGTTCCCCATTTAACTCCTTTTATCCGATGGGCCGATCCAACACCTAAAATAGATGATGAAATAACATGTGTCGTACTCACTGGTAAATGAAGTAATGTTGCCCCGATAATGGTAAATGCACCAGTAACATCTGCTGCCACTCCATTAACTGGTCTAATTTTCATAATTTTACCGCCAACCGTTTTAATAATCCGCCAACCACCCATAGCCGTCCCAAGAGCCATAGCTGTCGCACAGACGAACTGTACCCAAAACTGTACATCACCATCTGATTGATAGTTGTTTACAATTAAGGCCATCGTAATAATCCCCATCACTTTTTGCGCATCATTCGTTCCATGTGAATAAGATTGTAAGGCCGCTGTTACAATTTGAATCCGACGAAAACGTCGATTTGTCTTCGATAAATTAGCATTTTTAAAGACAACTTTAAAAATGGAATAGACGATAAACCCAATCGCAAATGCAATTAAGGGTGAGAATAAGAGCGCCTGAATGATTCCTAAAAAGCCCCCATAATTTAAAATGTTAAAGCCTGCTGCTGCAATAGCGGCACCAGCAATCGAACCAATTAAAGCATGGGATGAACTACTCGGGATTCCGTAATACCAAGTAATTAAATTCCAAGCAATAGCTGCAAGGAGTGCCGCTAAGATGACAACCGATCCATTTTCTAAAGTAAAGGGATCGACAATATCTTTCGTAATTGCTTTTGCAACTCCTGTAAAGGTCATAGCACCGACAAAGTTCATAATCGCCGCTAACATAATCGCATGCCGAGGTTTCAAGGCTTTTGTTGAGACAGACGTTGCAATGGCATTGGCTGTATCATGAAAGCCATTAATGAAGTCAAAAATAACAGCGAAAACGACAATTAAAACGGTTATTAATAAAATACTATCCATAATTGAATAACTCCTTACGCATTTTTCATAATAATCGCATCAAATGTTTTCGCTACTGCTTCACAACTATCGGCAACAGCTTCAAGTTCTTCGTAAATTTCTTTATATTTAATAATCGCAATCGGATCTTTTTCATCTTGAAACAAATGTTTAAGACTTGTCCGGTATACATCATCACATTTTGATTCAAAATCTTTTATTTTAATAATGTGATCACGCATGTCAATTAATTTCTTTTGATTAATTAACTCAATCGCCTTATCAATTTCGATAACCGACTGCTGGATATACTCTACAAATTGACGCATAAATTGATCAATTCGCTCGATTTGGTAAACATTAAATAAAATGGCTGTATCTTCTAATCCATCTAATACATCGTCTATATGTGTCGCTAAGGCTAAAATGTCCTCTCGCTCAATCGGTGTAATGAAGACTTGATTTAGATCATGGATAACTTGGTGAACAATCGCATCACCAGCATGTTCATACACTTCCATTTGTTTAGTAAAAGCAATCCGATCTTGTTCACTTTCAATTTTATAATCAACAAAATACTGTGTACTTTCAACGAGATTCTTTGATAAATCGCTCAAATAAACGGAAAATTTATCTTCTTTTTTAAAAAACATGACATAGCCACCTTTATGTTGTGTTATCTTTCTACAATATAACGCAAAATATAACAATTAACTAGGGTTTTACACTTGATTCATGAAAAATTTACATTAAATTTACATGAATTTGTCACAAGATTTACAAGTGAAAATAAAGGGGCTTTGTTAACTTATTGTCGGTCATTTATTTTAATAGAGCCTAGTTCCGTTTTTAGCTTCACTTCGTATAGGCCATCCCCAATTTTAGAATCCCAATCTTTACTCCCATTTACTTTTGTCGATCCAAGTTCAGTTTGCAATTGTAAGACGACATCATCAAGTCGATCTGATAAACGTATGTCAATACTGCCATTTTCTGCCCTTAGTTCAATATCTTGTTTAATCTGATCTGCCACATATTCAATTTTACCATTTGCTGCCCTTCCTCGAATATCCCCTGTTATATTTTCCAACTTAATAAGACCATTTGCTGTCTTAGCCTCGACTTTACCAGTGATATTTTTTATTTTAAGTGCTCCATTGCTCGATTGAACTTGAAGATCACCTGTAAGGGCAGAAGCATCAATGATGCCATTTGCGGTTGATAATTCAGTGGACTTGCTATCAATATCTGCAACACTAATCTTTCCATTATCAGTATCGACCTTGATTTTTTCATAAAGTGCCTCTGGTAAATCCACTTGAATATGATCAGTAAATGAAAACAAGTCAAATGAAACTAGTTTATATTGCCATTTATGACGTGCTTGAATTGATAAAACTTTATCATTAGCCTCTATTTTAAAATCACTTCTATCAAGATCCCCTTCATAGGTGACCGTCAGATGATCCTTATTCGACGGACGAATCGTAACCTTACTATTGGCAGATTCAATATTGATCGTATTAATCTGACCTCGATCAATCGTTTCCGTTTGCACTTCTTTTTGCTGGGCCTTTGCATCTTCATAAGTAAATGCCATACCAGCCCCGCCTATAACTATTAAAAAGAGAGCGATGACGATCCATTTTTTCATGATGTTTGTCCTCCTTTTACCATACGATAATTCCAATGCAAGTAACGCATGAAAGCATGAATGGTCAGCTTAGTCATTTGATACATTCCAAGACACATTAAAATACCAAGACCTGCAAGAGCCAAGCTCAGAAACCATTCAAACCAAATGAATTTTGGGGGATAAATGAGACTCATGCCACTATATAAAATCGGTGTGATAATAAAGCTGCCACCCGCTGTCCAGCCAGCTATTAAAAGGCCGAGTAGAGCAAGAAACGGACCTAAGACGATAATTAAATTAAATAAACTTAAACCAACGACAGCCCAGACAGCTTGAAAAACATGACGGGCTGTTCTATGCTCAGCCACTTGTTCCATCCGATAAGCAGCAACTAATTCCTTGCCCATTTTTTCGGGTGAGCCGAGTTGAGAAACGATCGCCTCTTCCGACTCTCCTTCTTGTAAACCAAAATAAAAATGTTCTTCTATATCACGCATAATATCTTCACGTTCACTTTTAGGTAGCGGTCTCATTTTTTCATCTAAGCGTTTTAAAAACTCTCTTTTCAACATGATTTTTCCTCCTTTATCATTTCATCTACAGCTTGTGTAAAGTCATGCCATTCTTCCTTCAATTTTTGTAAGTATCTTTCCCCGTCTTTTGTTAATGTGTAATATTTTCTTGGGGGCCCTTCACTCGATTCTTGAAGATAAGTTGTGAAGTAACCTTCTTTCGTTAACTTACGCAAAAGGGGATAAACCGTTCCTTCTGAAATGGCAATTTGACTTGAAATTTCCCGAACAAGTTCATAACCGTAATAATCTTTCTTCTGAACAATTGCTAATACACATAGTTCTAAAACACCCTTTTTAAATTGAACATTCATCTTCCTCATCACCTACTTCAATGGTTTTCTTACTATTATATATTGTATAGTACTGCATTAAACTTAATAGACTTGTATCAAATTATAGCACTCACTATTATACAGTGCAAGGTAGTCTTTCATAATCCTTTTTGAATCTTCTCGCTTTTTTCGCTAAACTAAGAGAAAGGAGGCGAATGGAATGATCGATATTCCAACAAGTAAATTACATGATGGCTTAGAAATTCCCATGCTCGGTCTTGGTACATACAAATTAAAAGGTGAGCATGGTGTACAATCATTAACAAATGCGATTGACCTTGGTTACCGGCTCTTAGATAGTGCTTACAATTATGAAAACGAAGGAACAATCGGCCAAGCCGTAAGAGAAACTTCCGTATCACGAGACGATTTAATCATTACGTCTAAACTGCCTGGTCGATATCATGAATATGACCTCGCATTAGAAACGGTTCAAGAGTCCTTATACCGAGGCAACTTAGATTATTATGACTTATATTTAATTCATTGGCCTAATCCCATTACAGATAAATATGTTGAAGCATGGCAAGCTTTAATCGAAGCCAAAAAGCGTGGCTATGTTCGCTCAATCGGTGTCTGTAATTTTTTACCGGAACATATGGACCGCTTGCAAAAGGAAACAGGGGAATTACCTGTTGTAAACCAAATTGAATTACATCCACATTTCAACCAAGAACAAACACGTAAATGGCATACAAGCCATAAGGTCCAAACTCAATCATGGAGTCCACTCGGACGCATGGCTTATATCGAAGATGATCAGCACCTAAAAGAAATCGCTCAAAAATACGATAAAACAATCGCCCAAATTGTCTTACGCTGGCATCATCAATTAAATGCTATTATCATCCCAAAATCAGGCTCAAAAGAACGCCAATTTGAAAATATGAATATTTTTGACTTCGCACTTTCTGAAAAAGAGATGGCTAAAATAAACCAACTGACACGACCAGATGGTAGACAGAAAGATCAAAACCCAGCTGTATATGAAGAATTTTAAGATAGAGGCACAAATGATTTGTGCCTTTTTTTATTTTACCTAGCAGGAAATAAAAGGTATACTCAAATCGTTGTCTATTAAGATGGAGAAAGTAGGAGTAGTTGAATGAATCAATCACATGAACAGTGGACGTCAAAACTCGGATTTATTTTAGCAACGGCAGGATCTGCCATCGGGCTTGGAGCCATTTGGAAGTTCCCTTACATTGCTGGTAAATCAGGTGGAGGCGCATTTTTCTTAATTTTTATCTTATTTACCTTATTAATTGGGATGCCGATTTTATTGGCAGAGTTTATCATCGGTCGTCATACACAAAAGGACGCTGTCACTTCATATAAAATATTTGCTCCAAACTCATCTTGGCATGGCATTGGGATTCTCGGTATGATTACATGTTTTATTTTACTTTCATTTTACAGTGTTGTCGGTGGGTGGATTTTACTTTATATTGTGGAGACCTTATTAGGTCACTTAACCGGCCTAGCTGGCAGTGAATACGGTGCTCTTTTTGATAACTTAATTGCCAATCCTGCTTACGTATTATTAGCGCAATTTTTCTTTATGGCCATTACCATCCTTGTCGTGAGTCGAGGGATACAAAGTGGAATTGAGCGTGCAAGTAAAATCATGATGCCAGCTTTATTTATCGCTTTTATTATTTTAATCGTTCGTTCTTTAACATTAGATAATATCGGGGAAGGATTAACATTCTTTCTCTATCCAGACTTTTCAAGTTTGACGTCAAACGGTATTTTATTTGCACTCGGTCAGTCCTTCTTTTCTATTAGTGTCGGGGTGTCTGTCATGGTCACTTATAGTTCTTATTTATCCCGGAAAGAGGACTTACCAAAGTCAGCCTTAACAATTGTCCTCATGAATATTTCAATCTCATTGTTAGCTGGACTGGCTATTTTTCCAGCTGTCTTTGCCTTCGGTTTTGAACCGACAGAAGGACCGGGACTTTTATTTGTTGTGTTACCAGCCGTCTTTGACCAGATGGCATTCGGACCATTTTTCTTATTTGTCTTTTTAATCTTATTTTTATTCGCAACATTGACATCTGCTTTTTCGATGGTCGAAATTATTGTTGCCTCTGTCACAAAAGACGATCAAACGAAACGAAAGAAAACAACTTGGGTGACAGGTATGCTTATTTTCTTAGTCGGTATTCCGTCTGCCTTGTCATTCGGTATCTTAGGTGATGTTACCATCTTCTCATTATCAATATTTGATGCAGCCGATTTTCTCGTATCAAATATATTAATGCCGATCGGTGCCTTTCTGATTGCTATCTTTGTTGGCTTTAAAATTCCACGCCAAACATTATGGCGAGAAATGAAGCAAGGGTCCAGCATGGCAAAACGGATTTTTGCGACATGGTTTTTACTCATTAAGTATATTGTCCCCATTGCCATTGTCATTGTCTTTTTAGATGTCATCGGCATTATTTAGGAGAAGTGAGGAAGCTTTTACCATAGAGTCATATAAAAAACAGGTGCATATTAGCACCTGTTTTTTATTCTGTCATAAATAGAATACCGAGTGTCTTTGGCCCACAATGAGAAGAAATCGTACAACCAGCACGTGTCACATAAATATGATTGAAAGAAGCATAAGCTTGAATTTCTTCCTTAACTAATTCAATGACATCGTCTGTCGTTCCTGAATGAGTAATAAAAATCCGTTCTGTCCGTAAATT